>CAZPPW010000035.1:0-19445 GCA_964588595.1 uncultured Marinilabiliaceae bacterium | reverse complement strand
GGGGGGGGGGGGGGGGGGGGGGGGGGGGGGGGGGGGGGGGGGGGGGGGTGGGGGGAGGAGAGGCCGCGGTGGGGGGTGAGTGATATGGCGGGGAGCGGGGTGTCGGTGGGGGAGGATATTTTGTAGCGACGTGAGAAGTCGACTGTGCCGATGGTGGAGACGTTGGCGTTGAGGAGCTGCCACTTGGTGGAGTTCTCGGTGACGACGTCGGTGAGGTTGAGGAATCGTGTGGAGTATTGGTAGTAGGGGCCGGTGGTGGAAATGACGACTTGTGCGGTGAGTTGGATGCGTATGATGGTTTGAGGGAGAGCGTAGACGATGCCACCGTTGGCTGCGTCGGGGTCTTGTGAGACGGGGGTGACGTTGATGGTGGGTTTGTCGCCGGCGAGGGCTGGGGAGAAGAGGGGAGCGGCGAGGAGGGATGCTGCTATGATGGTTTTGAGAGTCATGAGGATGTAGGTGTATGTTGTTGAGTGTACGAAGTTAGGGAAAAAATGGGAGAAAGAGATGTGGGGGAGGGATTTTGGGGGGAGAGGGGGTGGGGGACGCCTGGGCGGGGTTTTGGGGGATGGGGGTGGGGAGTGTGTGCGAGTGGGGTTTTGGGCACGGCTTAGGGGTAGAGGGGATGGGGGCGGCGGGTGTGCAACTATTCGTTTCGGGTACGCCTGGCGGCGTAGAGGGGATGGGGGAGTTTTTTATTGGATATAGGATGGTTTTGTTGATGGTGATTGGAATTTGGGCGGGGGGATGCTTCGTTTTCCCCTTGGTTGGTTGTATATTTGTGGAAAGCGATAAAATAGAAGATATATGAGGATAGGTGCATTGGTGGCGTTGTTGGGCGTTTGCGTTGTGGCGGCGGGTCAGACGACGAAGGAGGAGTTGCTGCGTGATGTTAATCAGGCGGGCGGTGTGTATTTGGCGTATAGGGAGCCGGAGGTGGCGGAGACGGTGGCGCCGGAGGGTTATGAGGCGTTTTATGTGAGTATGTACGCAAGGCATGGGTCGCGGTATTTGATTGGTGATGGGGATTACAGGTGGGTTCTTGATGCGATGCGCGGGGCGGATGAGGCGGGTGCGTTGAGCGTGTTGGGGCGGGATGTGTTGGGGCGGTTGGAGCGTTTGTGGCCTGTGGTGGAGGGTAGGGGAGGGGATTTGTCGCCTGTGGGTGAGCGTCAGCATAGGGGTTTGGCTGAGCGGATGTATGGGCGTTGGCCGGGTGTGTTTGGGACGGGGAGGAGGGTGTCGGCGCGTTCGACGCTTGTGCCTCGTTGCGCGATGAGTATGGCGGCGTTTGGGAGCAGGTTGCAGGGTTTGGCGCCTGGGTTGGAGATAAGGTATGAGGCGAGCAGGCGTTATATGGGTTATATGAGTTTTAAGACGGAGGAGGCTAAGGCGTTTGGGGATAATGAGAGGGGGCCGTGGGTGGCTGATTATAAGCGTTTTGAGAGGGAGAGGGTTAGGCCGGAGCGGTTTGTGGGTGCGTTGTTTGAGGATGGGGGTTATGTGCGGGAGAGGGTGGATGGGGCGGCGTTGATGTGGGGTTTTTATTGGATTGCGGTTGATATGCAGGATATTGAGTGTGGGGAGGGGTTTTATGATTTGTTTACGGGGGATGAGTTGTTTGATTTGTGGCAGGTGAATAATTATAATTTTTATGTGCATGACGCGAATCACGCGTATGGGAAGGGTGTGGTCGTGGCGAGTGCTAAGAGCCTGGTGCGCAATATCATAGAGTCGGCTGATGAGGCGATAAGGGATACGAGTGTGGCGGCGACGTTGCGTTTTGGGCATGATGGGAATATCATACCGTTGTTGGCGTTGATGGGTGTGGAGGATTTTGGGGTGAGCGTTGCGAAGCCGGAGGAGTGCAGTGGGGCGTGGTGTGATTTCAAGGCGGCTCCTATGGCGGCTAATTTGCAGATGGTGTTTTACAGGAATGGTGCTGGGGAGGTGATTGTCAAGTTTTTACATAATGAGCGCGAGGTGCATGTGGGTGTTGGGACGGAGATGTTCCCGTATTACAGGTGGGAGGATGTGCGGGCGTATTATATGGGTGTTGTGGGGGAGTAGGGTGTGTGTTTGAGTTTGCCTGTTGGGGTGCGTGGGAGTTGGGGTAGGGAGATGATGTGTTTGGGTCGCCAGTAGCGTGGCAGGAGTGTGTCGCATAGTGATTTGGCGTTGTTGGTGTCGCCGTTTTCGAGGAGGAGTGTGAGGGCTTGTCCGAGTCGTTCGTCGGGTTGGTAGGTTATGATGAAGGGGACGTTGATGTGAGGCTGGAGTAGTCGTTCGACTTCTTCGGCTTGGATTTTTATGCCTCCGGAGCAGATGACGTTGTCGGCTCGTCCGATGATGCGGAATCGTTGTGAGGGGTCGAGTTGTGCTATGTCGTTGGTTGTGAGGGTGTCGGGGCATACTGTGGGTGCGTTTATGATGAGGCAGGAGCGTTGGTCGAGGGAGAGTGAGACGGAGGGGAAGGGGGTGTACCATTCGGATGCTGTGGGGCCGCTGAGGCGTCGGAGGGCGATGTGTGAGAGTGTTTCGGTCATGCCGTAGGTGCTGTAGATGGCGTTGGGCATGTGGGCGAGTTGTTGTGCGAGTTGGGGGTTGATGGCTCCTCCGCCGATTATGACTTTTGGGGTGCGGGAGAGTAGTTGTTTTTCGGTTGGGTTTTTGAGGGTTTCGAAGGCTTGCATGGGTGTTATGGCGGCGAATGTGGGGGGTGTGGTGAGTGTGGCGAAGGGGTGTGCGGAGGGTGTTACGGGGATGAGTTGGAGGTGGCATGTGAGGGCTCGCACGACCATCATTTTGCCGGCGATATAGTCGAGTGGTAGGCAGAGCAGGGCTGTGTCGTTGGGTTGCAGGCCGAGGAATTGGCATGTGATGCGTGCGCTGGCTGTCATGCGGGATTTTTCGGCGAGTATGGTTTTGGGTGTGCCTGTGGAGCCGCTGGTTTGGATTTGGAGGGTGGGGCATGGGGAGTGCCAGTCGGCGAGGAAGTCGTTGAGTGTCATTTGTTTGGAGTGAAGAATAGTTGTTCGCCTTTTATTTGGAGTGGGGTGTTGATGTTTTGTTCGAAGAGTTGTCCTGTGCCGAGGCCTTGGTGGAGCATGGGAGTTGTGCCGAAGGTTTGTGGGGCGTAGAATGCGGCGGCGAGGTGTGCTATGACGTTGAGTGCGACGTTGCTTTCGAGAGCGCTTGTGAGCCATGAGCCGATGTTGAGGTCGTGCGCGAGTCGTATCCATTGGGCGGTGCCGGCTATTCCGCCGTGGAGGGTGGGTTTGATTACGATGTATTGGGGTCGGATGGTTTCGAGGAGTTGTTGACGTTGGGTGGGTGTGGTGATGCCGATGAGTTCTTCGTCGAGTGCGATGGGTATGGGAGATTTTTGGCAGAGTTTGGCCATGTCGGGCCATTGGTGGGGTTTGATGGGTTGCTCGATGGAGTGTATTTTGTAGGGTGCGAGTTGTTCGAGGCGTTGTAGTGCGTTGTCGGGTGTGAAGGAGCCGTTGGCGTCGAGTCGGAGTTGGAGGTTGTAGCCGTAGGTTTGTCGTAGGGATTGGAGGAGCATTAGTTCGTGGTCGAAGTCGATGCCTCCGATTTTGATTTTGATGCATTTGAAGCCTTGTGAGATTTTCTGGTTCATGCGCGTCGTCATCTCGTCGTAGGAGCCCATCCATACGAGTCCGTTTATGGGTATGCCTTGTAGGCCTTGGGCGAAGGGTGTGTTGGTGAGTGCGTAGGAGCCGTGGCGTTGGAGTTGCCAGTTGGCGGATTCGAGGGCGAAGAGTATGGAGGGGTAGGGTGCGAGGGCGTCGTAGTCGATGTGTCCGGTGGAGCGGAAGTCGTCGAGTATGGCGAGTAGGAGTAGGTCGAATTGGTCGTCGTCGAGAGCGTCGATGGAGAGGTCGGGTAGTGGGGAGCATTCGCCGGTGCCGATTATGCCGGGCAGGTTGTCGTCGGAGAGGTGGATGAGTCGGATGGTGCGTTGGGTGTAGGAGCCTCGGCTTGTTGTGGCGGGTTGTTTGAAGAGGAGTGTGCGTTTTTCGACTTCAGTGTGGAGGGTTGTGGTGTGGGTCATTTTTGGAGTATTTTGTAAGTGTTTAGTGGGTGGGGAGGGGTTGTGTGGGGTGTATTCTGGGGGTATCTTTGGGGTGTTTTAGGGGTATCTTTGGGGTTTGGAGATAATCGTGGGTTGTTGGGTTAGGGGAATTTGGGGTATTTGTCGAAGTCGGGTTTGCGTTTTTCGAGGAAGGCGTGTCCACCTTCTTGGGCTTCGTCCATGGTGTAGTAGAGCATGGTGGCGTCGCCTGCGAGTTCTTGTATGCCTGCCTGGCCGTCGAGTTCGGCGTTTAGTCCGGCCTTGATCATGCGTAGGGCTATGGGTGAGTGTTCCATCATGCGTTCGGCCCATGCCACACAGGTATCTTCGAGTTGGGATAGGGGTACGACCTTGTTGACGAGTCCCATTTGGAGGGCTTCTTGCGCGGAGTACTTTTCGCAAAGGAACCAAATCTCCCGTGCTTTCTTCTGTCCTACTATTCGTGCGAGGTATGAGGCACCGAATCCGGCGTCGAAGCTGCCTACGCGTGGGCCTGTTTGGCCGAATATGGCGTTCTCGGAGGCTATTGAGAGGTCGCATACGACGTGTAGGACGTGTCCGCCACCTATGGCGTAACCGTTGACCATGGCGATGACGGGTTTGGGTAGTCGGCGTATTTGCATTTGCACATCGAGAACGTTGAGACGTGGGATGCCATCGGAACCTATGTATCCGCCACGGCCTTTGACGTTCATGTCGCCGCCTGCGCAGAAAGCGACATTGCCCGCACCTGTGAGGATTACGATACGGATGGATTGTTCTTCGCGGCAGTAGCTGAGGGCTTGGCTAATCTCGAGGGTGGTTAGTGGGGTGAAAGCGTTGCGCCAACGTTCTCGGTTGATGGTTATCTTGGCGATATGGTTATATTCATCGAAGAGGATTTCCTTGAAGTCGAAGGCGTTAATCTTGTTCCATGTTCTGGTCATACGTGTGGTGGTATTAAAATGTTAAGAGATAGAAGCAAGTTGGTTATAGAAGAAATCGAGGGCTTGTTGGTCGGCATCGGCAGATGTGAAGACCTCAAGGAGACGTGTGGTGTTGGCATTGTCGGCGAGGAGCCAGTTGGCCGTGTCGAGGAGTGAGTTGAGGTCGTGAGCCGATTGGTATTCGATGCCGAACTGTGAGCATACTCCTTGTGCGGAGACGTTATGGGTGGCCATGACGATACGGTCGCGTGCGGGACTGTCTTTGAGACCTGTGAAGCGTCCGAAGATGCCCCCTCCGTGGTTGTTGAGGAGCAGTATGCGGAGGCGACCGTTCAGGTTGCTGTTCCATAGGGCGTTCTCGTCGTAGAAGAAACTGAGGTCGCCGATGACGCATAGCGTGTTGCGTGAGGTGTTGGCGACGGAGTATCCTGCGGCGGTCGAGAGTGAGCCATCGATGCCGTTGATTCCTCTGTTGCATAGACATCGGGCGGATTTGTCTCGCCAATTGTTGTATGTGATACACCCGAGACGTATGGAGGAACTGTTGGCGTAGTGAATGTCGAACTTTTTGGCAAGAGGTGTGATGTGTGCGAGAACCTGTAGTTGAGAATATGGTGCAGCGGGAGCCACCTCACGACAAGCGAGTTCGGCAAGGCGGTATAGTGATGTCCACCAGCTCATGTAGTCGCCATTTAGTTCCTTGATATTGGGGCGTATGTTGTCTATTACCGCTTGTGGGGAACAAGTGGCGATGGTTGTGGCATTCATGAACACGTCGGTTAACTGGCCATCGGCATTGACTATGATAGACTCTGCCTTGCGACAAGAACGTAGGTATCTCTTAAGTTCCTTGCTGACGATATGCCCGCCGAGGTAGAGTATCGTGTCGGGTACGAAGGAGCTGGCATCGGCTATCTGCGCAACCTTGGTATTGCGGTTTAAGGCATAGACCATCTCATTGGGGAAGCATGAACCTACCTTCTGATTGGCGAGAGGTTCGAAGAGGATTGGCCATTCGAGTCTGATATCCTTGAGCCCTGTGAGTGACTCTGCCATTTGTCCTATGACAATCATAGGGCGTTGTGCTGAAAACATCTTGTCGGCTATGCGCCGTGCCACATCATCGCCTTGCGACTGCTCGAGATGGCATACACGTTCGGTAGGAAGTTTGGTGGCGTGGAAGTCGTATAGTGGTTCGTGCAGGGGTACGTTGATTAGCACAGGACCTTTGACAGTAGAGGTAGCTGCTATTAGGGCTTCATTGATGAGTCGGTTGATGTGCCAACGGTCTTCGTCGGTATCACCTTCGGGGAGAGAAACGGCCTTGCGCACCATTGCCCCGAGTGCGGATGGTTGTGGCATAGTCTGCCCGTCAAGCTGCCCTATCCATGCTGATGGACGATCGGCTGATATGACGATTATCGGTACACCTTGGTAGTAAGCTTCGGCAACGGCGGGAGAAGTGTCGAGTATGGCCGAGCCACTGGTGACACATAGTGCCACAGGTTGCATGTGCAAGGCTTGACTCAGCCCTATGGCGAAAAAGGCTGCCGAGCGTTCATCAGTTAGAGGGTGACATGTTATACCCGCCTCGTTGAGGTTGTGACATATCGGCGCATTGCGACTGCCTGGACATGTCACAGCGTGCCTCACTCCATGGGCAAGGAGTAGCGAGGTGAGGATGTTGACTGTGTGAATGTTGGAGAACATGGTAAGGTTAGGATTAGGATATGATATTCTTCATCGTAAGTCTCTTTGCGGCAGACTCCTCGGCTTCCGCTGTCGGGTCACTGTCGGGCATAAGTCCTACTCCCGAGTAGAGCCTTACCCCTGCTTCTGACAGTCTCATACAGCGTATCGTCACATATATGTCAGCATCGCCATTTGGACTGAATACTCCCGACATACCACTGAAATACTCCCTGTCGGTAGTCTCCACACGACGTATAGCCTCCACCGCCTCACCTTGTGGCATGCCTGACATCGCAGGTGTGGGGTGCAACGCCCGTGCCACATCCCATGCCGTGACTCCTTGTGGCATCTGCGCACGGAAGTCTGTCTTAAGATGCGCAAGTGTGCCAGCATGCACTGTCGACGGTCCTGATGTTGATGTGATTGATGTAAGCGACCTCAGCCGACTTTCTACAAAACGTGCCACGACATTATGTTCACGTAGATTCTTGCTATCCCACGTCATCCCATCTACGCACTGTGTGCCAGCAAGAGCCATCGTGTGTAGCATGTCGCCATGTGAATTAACCAACAACTCAGGCGTAGCCATAAGCCACATATCCCCATTTGGTAACGATACAAGTGCCACGAAAGCGTCACGGTACGCCCGACACGCCCTATCAAACAGACTAAGTGCGTAAGGTCGCAAGTCTTGACTCATATCTTCGTGCGAGGCAAGTACAAACTTCTGCAACGTGCCATCACTGACAAGTCTATGTGCACTGCGGAACTCGTCGAGAAATTGTGGTAACGACGATGTCCATATAGCATCGGTTAGGGTGGGGTAGGGGGACGTTGGCACGGTAAATGTATGTGGTGTGCCAGGAAACAGTAGTGTGGGGTGCGACCCTTTACTGTCGAATGGTGCGAAGATGAAGCCAGCCTTAGGAAGAAGGTTCCCTATCATGGGCGTTGGTTGGGCGTCTATTGCGAGAACGGAGGAATGGTTGGGTAGCCTCCAGAGAACGTGTGGCGTGCGTTGTATCATTGTTTAGACATTACGCGAAGATAAAATAATTAAATTTGCGTGCCTAAGCAGGCGTAATAGATAGCCACGCTTAGCCTAACGATAGACCAAACAATCCGAGAGCGAGATGCCCAAGATGATAGAGCGCATTCAGCAAATGGCCGAAAGCGGCAGCAGATGGCTGGTTGGCAAGATAGGACAGCGGTACTTCGTCATACTGCTCAGCCTATTGGTAGGCGTGGCAAGTGGACTTGCGGCAGTAACTCTCAAGCATGCTATAAACTTCGTAAAGGTCTTTGTGGACGGGTTCGCCTCGCTGAACTACAATCTTTTGCTCCTTGTGAGCCCCGCCCTGGGTATCCTGATATCGTGGCTACTCGTGAAGTATGTCGTCCGTGCACCACTCGGTCATGGCATCACGCAGATTCTCTACGCCATATCTCAGACTGGCAGCTCCCTGAAGAAACATCACATCTACTCCTCAATCCTTACCTCGTCTTTCACCATAGGTTTCGGCGGGTCGGTCGGAGCTGAAGCCCCTATCGCTCTGACAGGCGCTGGTATAGGCAGTAACATCGCCAAATTCTTTCGTCTCGACTACAAGACCGTCACGCTCCTCATGGCATGTGGTGCAGCTGGCGGTCTCGCAGGTGTGTTCAAAGCCCCTATTGCAGGCGTGGTGTTCACCCTCGAAATATTGATGCTGAACCTGACAATGGCATCCATGGTGCCACTTATGATAACGGCGGTTGTCTCAACGTCAGTTACTTACTGGTTCATGGGTAATGACGTGGAGTTCCCCATGAGCCGCATAAGTGAGTTCTCGCTCGGTAATATCCCCTTCTACTGTCTACTTGGAGTCTTTGCCGGATTCGTGGCTCTGCTCTTCGTAAAGAGCATGTGGTTCACCGAGAAGCGCATGGGACGTATCCAAAATAAATGGGTGAAGTGGCTCGTGGGTAGTTCAATCCTCGGCATACTGATATTCCTCCTCCCACCTCTCTACGGCGAGGGTTACATCTCAATAAGCCAACTACTCCAAGGCAATGCCGCCACAAGTATGACGGGCTCTCCCCTCGAGTCGCTACTTGGTGATAGCCAAGTGTCGATACTGATTTATGTGGGATTAATCCTCCTCCTCAAAACCTTCGCCACAGCTGCCACAACTGGTGCGGGAGGTGTGGGCGGCACATTCGCCCCCTCACTGTTTATGGGCGCATTCACAGGATTCTTCTTCTCCCACGGTCTCAACACCGCCTTCGGATTAGATTTGCCAGTAACCAACTTCACACTCGTAGGAATGGCTGGTGTGATGGCCGGTGTCATGCACGCTCCCATGACTTCCATATTCCTCATAGCCGAGATAACCAACGGCTACGAGCTGCTCCTTCCGCTCATGATCGCCGCCACCCTCGGACACGTCACCATGTCCTTCTTCGAGCCACAAAGCGTATACACCAAACCCCTCGCCGATAAAGGCGAACTCCTTACGCACAAGAAAGACAAGACCGTCCTAACCCTCATGCACCTCGATAAGGTCATCGAGACAGACTTCACCCCCGTACGTGGCGACGCTACCCTCGGCGACCTCATAAAGCTTATCGCCCAGTCCGACAGGAACATCTTCCCCGTCATCAATATGCGCGACGAACTCATCGGTGTAGTCCTCCTCAACGACATACGCCCCATAATGTTCGACCGCGACAAATACGACACCACCATGGTACGTGAGATCATGGTCATCCCACCAGCCTTCATAGCCACCGACGAGAATATGGAGAGCGTCATGGACAAGTTCGAGTCCACTGGCGCATGGAACCTCCCCGTCGTCGACCACCGTAAGTACGTGGGATTCGTCTCTAAGTCGAAGATTCTCACAGTATACCGACGTGTCCTCACACACTTGTCCTACGAGTAAGCAACAGTTCTACAATGAGAAACCTCTTCCTCACCATACTTCTCCTCGCCACAGTAGCCCCGACGGTCAACAGTCAGACCCGTCAAGAACGAACCACTCAGGCAATAGCCCTATTCAACCAAGGCGACTACAACAACGCACGTCTCTCCCTCGCCGCCATAGTCAATGAGCCAGAGCGCGACCAGAAGGTCAACTACTACCTCGGCGCATCCGAAGCTATGTCCGGCATAGACGTAGACGACGCTATCCGACGACTACGACTTGCCCAAGCACGTAACTTCATGAAGTCCGAAGCTAACCTCTACCTCGGACGTGCGTACCAACTGTCATGCGACTACGAGCAGGCACGTGTAGTACTCGCTAAGTTCCTCGCCACGCCAACATCCACCGACAAGCAGAAACTCGCCGAACTATATGATGCCCAATGCGCAGCGGCTACCCAACTGGCAAGCAAGATCTTCAACGTCAAAGTCGTAGCCAAGTCCACCATGCCCAAGGCCGACATGCTCAACGCCTACTGCATATCCCCCGAAGTAGGCAAACTACGCCACAACAAAGACTTCTTCCAGAGCGACATAGACCCCGAAGGACTAATGTACACCACCGAACGTGGCGATGCCGCCTACTTCGCCCTACCCGACGACGACGGCCACAACAAGCTCATGAAGATGGAGAAACTCATCGGCGGATGGGGCGACATGTCTATCCTCCAGGGCATAACCTCCGACACCGATGCCGACGACATCACCCCCCTGCTCATGACCGACGGTCAAACCCTCTACTTCGCCTCCAACCGACCCGGTGGAATGGGCGGCTACGACATCTACCGCTCCACCTACGACCACGAGTCACGCACCTTCTCCAACCCCGTCAACATGGGCGTACCCTTCAACTCCCCCTACGACGACTTCCTCTTCGTCCCCGACGAGTTTACCTCACGCGCCTTCTTCGCCTCCAACCGCGACACCCGACAAGCCGACACCCTGACCGTCTACCAAATCATCTGGGACGACTCCGTGATACGCTCCATGGCTCAAACCATCGACGACATACGCACAGCCCTCTCTCTCCCACTCGACCAATCAGCCGGCACCGCCATAACCTCACCCACCGTCACAACCCACCCCAAATCCTCCCCACGACATGCCGACAAACCCAAAGACGCCTTCTCACTTACCATCTGCGACACCCTCACCTATACCCAATGGGAACACTTCCGTAACCCACAAGCCGCACAAACCTACCGACAAGCCCTCGCCGCCACCGCCGAGAAAGACAGCACCATACGACTTATGGCCGCACAACGTAAGGAGTTCATGAGCCTGACCTCCAGCCTCGAACGCAACGCCAAACTTCAAGACCTTCTCCAAACTGAACGCAGCATCTACGCCCTCGACGACGAGATCGCCCTCAAAACCGAAGACGCCCGCAACGCCGAACTACGCACCATCGCCGACCTCATCTCCTCAGGCCAATACACCCCCCTATGCTCCATCAAGATAACCCCTCGCAAAGAGCCACAAACAGCCAACCCCGACACCCACGACACCCTCAACCCATCCGACTTCTCATCCTTCTCACCCGTATTCTTCACCGAAGCGTATGACGCCGAGGACGACGAGCTGATGGACATCCTCCTGCCCGACGAACGCCAATCCATACTCCTGCAAGACAGCCTACTCGCATGGTCCAAGATACTGACCCTCGAGGCCGATAGCGCCAACCCCAACCAAGCACCCTCCCTCATCGCACGCTCCAACACCCTCGCCCTATCCGCCTACGACACCAAAATCTCCACCTACGACGCCGCCTACCACCGACTACTACCCACCATCGTAGGCTACGACACCACCGAACTCTCCGACCTCTACACACACGCCAACGCCCAACGCATCGCCATAGCCGCACAAACCCCCACCAACGACCCCATAGCCACACGCCGACGCGCCACAAACGCCTACGAACGATGCCTCCAACGCTACGCCTCCCACGCCTCAGGCTCCTTCCCCCTACCCGCCACCAACGCAACCTCCACCACAACATCCACCCCAGAGCCCGAACCCGTATGCGAGACCCCCATCGAGCCTCCTGCCCCACAGCCCACACCTACCCCCCAACCCCAAGTGGTCAACTACCGCATACAGCTCGGAGTATTCCGCAACAAGCCCAACGCCCTATCCAAACTCCCCGACCCCAACGCCGTGACCTCACTCTACCTTGAGGAACGCAACCTCACACGCTACTACTACGGCGCCTACGCCACCCAAGCCGACGCCAAGGCCGACCTCAACGCCATACACGCCGCAGGCTTCGACGGCGCCTTCGTAGTCAAAGCCAAATAGCCCCCACATCCCCCAAATGGCGCAGATCGACATGCTCCATGGCCCCCTCGGCCGCAAAATACTCCTCTTCGCACTACCTCTCGCAGCCAGCAGCGTCCTCCAGCAAATGTTCAACGCTGTCGACGTGGCCGTAGTAGGACGCTTCGCCAGTAGTGAAGCACTCGCCGCAGTAGGCAGCAACTCTCCAGTAATAAACCTTCTCGTCAACCTCTTCGTAGGCATCTCAATGGGTGCCAACGTCGTCATTGCCAACTATATAGGGCAGAAAAACGATGCCGGTGTCCGCCGTGCCGTAAGCACCGCTGCTGTCATAGCCATCGTAGGAGGCATATTCCTGACGCTCCTCGGCCTACTCGTCACACGCCCCATACTCGAGCTAATGGGCGCCCCCGATAACGTCATCGACCTCGCCGCACTCTACCTCCGCATCTACTTCCTCGGCATGCCGTTTATCATGATCTTCAACTTCGGCTCCGCCATACTCCGTAGCATGGGCGACACCCGCCGCCCCCTTATCTGCCTCATCGTCTCCGGAATAGTCAACACCATCCTCAACCTCGTCCTCGTAATCGGCTTCAACCTTAGCGTCGACGGCGTCGCCATAGCCACAGTGGTAGCCAACATCGTCAACGCCCTCATGGTTCTCCGTATCCTGCGCCATCTCAAAGGCCCCCTCCGTCTCGACTACCACGCCCTCCGTATCCACAAACCCGAACTCCGCAAGATGCTCCATATAGGCGTCCCCGCCGGACTTCAGGGCATGGTGTTCTCCTTCTCTAATGTCGTCATCCAGTCCGCAGTCAACAGCTTTGGCTCTGCCGCTATGGGCGGGTCCGCCGCGGCTCTAACCTACGAGCAGTTCTGCTACTTCTTCATGTCTGCCTTCTGCGGCGCCGCGGTGACCTTCGTAGGCCAAAACTTCGGCGCGGGTCTAAAACAACGGTGCCGACGCATATTCAACATCTGCATGCTGATGGCAGTCGCCGTGACAGCCGCGCTCAACGTCACTATTATCATCTTCCGCGACTTCTTCATCACGCTCTTCTCCACCGACCCCGACGTCTACGCCTTCGCCTCTCTACGCATGCTCACCTCCCTCTCCTTCCAATGCCTCGCCAGCTCCTACGAGGTAAGCGGTGCTGTTCTGCGCGGCATGGGGCACTCCTCACTACCCGCACTCCTCACCGTCTTCGGCACATGCCTCCTCCGACTTCTATGGGTCTACTTCGCCCTCCCCCTTCATCCCACCTACCAATTCCTCATGGCCGTCTACCCCATCTCATGGGTCGTCACAGGCGCGCTCGTCCTCATCGCCTACCTCCGCATCCGCTCCCGCGAACTCTGACCGCTCTTTTTCCCACTTCGTAAATATATACGCCCCTCCTCCACCCATCATCCCGCAAATTCCACCAAATCCTCGCAAAATTCTCCCATATCCTCCCCAATACCCGCTCAGCCCTACGTACATCGGCTCTGCGCCCCACCTCCATATACCCAGATACTGACAATATACTGATAAAACTGCTCCCTCCCCACCCCAATATACTGAAACGATACTGAACCCGATGCTCGCCCCACGCCCCTCCAACCCTCCAATGATAATTTGTCCCCCATCCCTAACAATTTGTCCCCCATAAAAAATTCACCCCATGATAATTTGTCCCCCATGAAATAACAATTTTTCCCCCATCCATCTCGCGAAAAATGTGCATAACCGCCCCACGTCATTCCTATCCAACGCTCGCAACTAACATTAACCAACGACGACGACCCACGGTCCACTTATATCCCCCCAATTTTGCTCCAACTCTTTTTTTCTCTACATTTGCCCCAATTAAACCTTAATCCACATGAAGCTAATTAAATTATTAACCCTTTCCGCCGCCACAGCATGCCTCGTCAGCTGCGGCCAAAAGCCGAGCGCAAGCTCCAACAACGACACCACCTCTGCTCCCGCCGACACCCTCAAGGAAGCCCCTGCCCCCAAACCCGAAGCCATCTCCTCCCCATGGGTGTTCGACGGCAACAAGGTCATAGCGAAAATAGAGGTCTCATCCAAGGACGATAACGCAAGCTACGACTACGAATACGACTCCAAGGGCAGAATGACGAAGTCCACAAGCGTCACTTGGGAAGGCACACTCATCGCCCAACGCGACTACTCCACAATGACCGGCTCCTTCTCCGAAACCTCCAACGGCAACACCAACACCTGGACCTCAACATTCAAAGCCGACACCAACGGCCGCATCACCTACGAGAAGTCCTCAACAGGCAACGAGACAACCTGCCTCTTCGACGACAAGGGACAGCTGACCTTCAAGTTGGGCTCCCGAAACGACACCACCTACTACAACTGGGACGACAAAGGCATGCTCCAAAGCACCACCATCTTCGAATACTCCAAACGCTTCTCCTATGCCGACACCCCTAACTCCCACCACCAACCCTTCTTCCTCCCCGACGGCAAAGTCGCCCTCGAGCACACCTCCGCCATCTCACACCTCCCCTCCGCCATACAAGGCGACGGCTGGAGCGTCGAGTGCCAATACGAGTTTAACCAAGACGGCACAATCGACAAGATAACCTGCCAATCCGTCTGCCTCGGCAAAAAGACCGATAAGACCGTCCTCAAATACACCTACGCCACCCTCTAACTCCCCACACCACACAACACCACAAAGCAGTCGGCGCCTCCACAGCACCGACTGCTTTTCTCATACCCCCACACCCTCCTACTTCCCCCTAACTGGGAAATATATCGTATACGCCGCATCCGACACCTCATACAACGGCTTAAGCCTGACGAGAGACGACTGACCCACAGAACGATAATGGCTCTGCGTCCACCGCACCGTCCTATACTGCTGGTCTATCTCCCTGCGGAACAACGATGACGGGTTCGACACGTTCCCCACTATCGTCGGCTCTATCGACTCCGACGCAAGCACTATCGGCCCCTCCATAAAGGCGCACAACGACGGCTCTCCAGGCATAGGCTCGCTCCACAGCCGGTCAGGAAAGTCCACGATAATCTCCGTGTCCGACCACTCACCGCCAAGCGAGATGAACCCATGCGCCGCGCTCACCGCATACGGCTTCCCATCGATACTCACCTGCGCCTTCTTATCCAGCCACCACGGCAACCTGATGCGCAAATCAAACTTCGCTGGCTCGTTGTCAGTCGATATCTTGATATGTATCCTGAATCGGTCGGCATCCCAATTCTTATTCCACTGGTTGCCCTCAAAATCCTGGGTTATCCTGACTGGCACATCCCCCGCCTGATAATTCAGCGTCGATGGCACATACTGACTGATAGTCAGGGCGTTATCTGTCTGGTAATATATATATTGCGGGTAACGGTTATGAGCCTGCACAAGCGACCCATGGCAGCAGTAGAAATCCATCGTCGGATGCCCCCAACCCTTCTCCCCACCCTTGGTATACCCCGCCGCCATAGGAAGAAAATAAGCCACCATGCCCGTGCCAGGGTGCTGCTGCGCAAGAATGCCGTTATACAGGTTGCGCTCAATATAGTCGGCATACTCCACATCCCCCGTCAACCGTAGCAGATAGTCCGCCGTGCGCATCATGTTATACACCGTGCAATGCTCCTGATTATTCTCCCCCGCAAACAAGGCAAGCTTGCCACTCGCTATCCAATGCTCCCCCGCATTCTGCCCACCCGTGCAATAACTCTCTCGCTCATGCACCGCGCAACGCCAGAACGCCTTAGCCACATTCAGCCAATACTCGTCACCCGTCACCTCGTAGCACCGCGCCGCGCCATGCGACCACGGCACCGAGGCGTTGGCATGATCCGACGATAGGGCATCCTCACCCTTCATCAACTGCGTGTATATCCACGGATTACCATAACGCTCCATAAGGGTGCGATATTTCTCCGCATTAAGGTTGAGCCCACTCTCGCCACGTGCCAACCCATAAAGGTTCGCCCATATCTCCAGCATGCCGCTCGTCTCGCCCCCCATGATTGCCGCCGCGTTATTATCGGCTATGCACTGGTCCGTCCAGCCTATAAACCAGTCAGCAAAACGGTCCAGCACCGTCAACGCCTGCATATTACCCATTATGGAATACGCGTCATACAACCCCATCAACGTCTTATGCAACGTGTATTGGGGCGACCACATAGGCTTCCCCTCCGACATCAGACGCATATACTTCTCCGGTATGGACCCCACCCACCCATTGCCATTTAGCTCCTGGCAACGGGCAAGCTCCGAGACTATGAAGTTGGCACGGTTCGCCACCTCTATATTCGCCGTCTCCGCCCACGTGTATGCGCAGGCCGACAGGTAATGTCCAAGGAAATGACCCCGCAACTGCCCACTCGGCGACTCCCACCCCCAATAGAACCCGTCAATACGCCCATCCTTCCCCACCATGAACTCCTTGTTAAGCCCCGCCTCAGCATAGAAGTTCTGAAGCAGCTTAGTGGGCTCAAGCGATAGCATATATGCCAAGTTGAGGTCAAACCGCTCCTTGAAGAGCCCCGGTAGCAACCGTACAGCCGTCGGCTCAAATGCCTCAAGGGCATGCTGCGCCTCCCCCACATACTGGAAGTGGCCAGCCGATGCGTACGGGTCATTCCCACGCCCCGAGTCGTCTATGTATATTATCTGTGCAGAAAGAAACGTGGGGAGCGCCAATAAGGCAATGGAGACTGTGCTGCGCATATCGTTCACTGTTAATATTCTACGCAATGATAAGGAAAATGGGTGAGCCGTGAAAGAGATTGACTCCAAAAGGGTAACTTTGAACCATAAACACCCCATAATGAATACATCTGATACCATTTGCGCTATATGCACGGCGTCAGGCCGAGGCGCGATAGCTGTGCTGCGCCTGTCAGGTACCGAGGCGATAAGGATAGCCGACTCCCTCTTCCGCGGTCACCTGCGCTTAGCCGACTCCGCCCCACGCACCCTGCACTACGGCACGATAGTCGACACCCAAGGCGTGATGGTCGACGACGTGGTGGTGTCCACATTCCATGCCCCCCACTCCTACACAGGCGACGACGTGGTCGAAATCTCATGCCACGGCTCCACACTCGTCCAAAGGCGCATATTGCAACTCCTCATAGAGGCCGGCGCACGCATGGCACAGCCAGGCGAGTTCACCAAGCGCGCCTTCGTCAACGGCAAGATGGACCTGAGCCAAGCCGAGGCCGTGGGCGACATGATCGCCGCCGAGAGCGAGTCCGCACGCAGGGTGGCGTTCAGTCAGATGAGGGGCGGCATATCTAAAGAACTTAAATCACTTAGGGAGAAACTGATACACTTCGCCTCACTGATAGAACTCGAATTGGACTTCAGCGAGGAGGACGTGGAGTTTGCCGATAGGAGCGAGCTCACTTCCCTGACCGACGAGATATTGGGTGTCGTGACACGTCTGGCCGACTCCTTCAGGCTCGGCAACGCGATAAAGGAGGGTGTCCGCACCGCCATAGTTGGTGCCCCAAACGCGGGCAAAAGCACCCTCCTCAACGCCCTCCTCAACGAGGAACGCGCCATCGTGAGCGACATCGAGGGCACCACACGCGACACGGTCGAGGAGACCCTCTGGATTGACGGCGTGGCCTTCCGCCTGATTGACACGGCAGGAATACGCGACACCAACGACAAGGTCGAGGCCGAGGGCGTCAGGCGAAGCCGCGAGGCGATAAGTAAGGCGCGGGTTGTCGTGGCCGTCATCGATGCGTCATTAGGCCGTGAACGCGCGGAGCATGAGGCGGTCGACATCCATGCCATGATGAACGCCGATCAGATGCTCGTGGTGGCGTTGAACAAGGTCGATGCCTGTGGCGGCTCGCTGCCATGGGTCGACGAAGCCTGGCGCCGCGCCGCGGGTGCCTCACGTGTAGTCCTGATGTCAGCCAAAGAGGGCAAGGGCATAGATGAGCTGAAGAATGGCATGATGGAAGCAGTAGGCGGCGGCGAGGTTGGCGTAGACGATGTCCTCGTGAGCAACGTGCGCCACTACGAGGCACTCCTAAGCGCACGAGAAGCGTTATTGCGTGTGCGCGCCGGCATAGACTTAGGCTCTGGCGGCGAGATATTGTCGATGGACCTCCGTGAGGTGACCGAGGCCCTTGGCTCCATCACCGGTGAGGTCGCCACCGAGGATGTCCTCGAGAACATATTCAAGCACTTCTGTATCGGCAAATAGCACTAAAAACAGCCCCGCACTGCTTTTAGCCCCCTCACGTGCACTGTCAACTGACATACTTTTGGCGTAGGGTTACCTTTCTTGGGCTCGACAAAAAGCATGGTTGTGCCAAGGTATGTGCCATCATAAAATACGTATGATAGCCTCTCGCCCGCACTCAGCTCTTGTAACTGATAATTAAATTGTTCGGAAAACAGTATTAATCCTCAAGTTTTTAGCGACTACCTTACTGATGCCTGTAGTCGCTGACAATAAGTTGCTGATGTGGCTTTTTGCTTGGCAAGTTCATAGCTCTATAATATGAGGGGCATGGGATAGTTCATAATCTTCGTCTACTAATGCGGCATTTGAATACAGAACGTGGCCGTGTTGATATAATCCGTTGGCTACATGGATGTGCCCGAAGAGATGTGCTTTGGGTTGGATTTGCTTTACTGTTTCATTCAGAGCCTTGTTGCCAAAGTGATAATGTCCGCTTTTGTCTAAGATCCCGAATGGTGGCTGATGGGTAATAAGCACATCTGTGTCGGTGGGGATGTGCCCCAACATCTTGGTATAGTTGCCATTGATATCGTCTCCCATAAACATCGGGATGCCGAAGAAATAGATGCCCTCTATTGTCACGCCATTGCCATAGAGATAGTGGCAGTTGTCCGGCAGTCCATTGATGTCAGCCCCAAAGAGGCAGTCGTCATGATTGCCGGCAATGAACACCTTATGTGCATAAGGCAAGTCACAGAACCACTCCATAAAGTCCATTATCTCATTCTCTGTCCCTGCCAAAGTGAAATCGCCAGAATGGACTATCACGTCAGCCGCAGGCAAGTCCTGTAGTTGACGATGATGGTTATGAGTGTCAGAAATGTGAAGGATTGTCATCATACATTTTCCATGTCTTTTCTGGTCTTGCCCTCAGCAAGTTTCTTGAATGGTTCGATTCTGTTTTCTATATCTCCGAATTATAATTCAGCCCCTGCCTCCTTATGGATGCAGATGACCTCATTAGGTTTAACAATGTCTATAGCTTTCTCAAGTATAGCTAATTTTGACGATGTGAGCAAAAAGAGTTGTTGCATAATCCAGCCACATCCCCATGTTTTTGTTCCACTTTTATTATCTAACCCATTATCCCCTAACCCAATACAAAAGACTACACACTGTGTAGCCTTTTTAGAGCAAAGCACCCGCCCCCAACGTCTCTATACTTCCTTTTCCCCACTACCCATTAAAAAATCGCCACCCCCGCACGGAGATGGCGACCATA
>CAZPPW010000034.1:0-19469 GCA_964588595.1 uncultured Marinilabiliaceae bacterium | reverse complement strand
ACGCCGAAGGCGTACCCCAACCTACCCCCCAAACGCATACCCCTTAAAAACAAAAGGAGTAAAGACGCCCCTCAAGACGCCTTTACTCCTCCTCACCACACACTTCCCCCCTTAATACAACCTATAAACCACCTTCCCCCAACGCTCAGGCCATGCCGGCAACTCCATCCTCCTGCCGTCCACACCCCTCTGCATGAGCATCTCCTGAACCCCTATCATGCCCGAGCCACCACGATTGAAGTCCGGCGCCCAGTCAAACCCCATGTCGAAGAATGCCGGGAAACGATACGGCCCATTTGCCATCTTCTCATAATTCAACGCCGCCGCATAGTCCGACAAACCCAAACATGCCGCCCATATATTATCCTGCTTCCAACCCCTCGCCGAACGCATCTTTATCGACCATGGGTCAATCAGCCACGTGTCACGCGCTATCTCCAACCCCTCACGACCCACACCATACACCCTCCACGGAAACACGGGGTACATCTGCGTCGTCTCAACATTGTTTATCCTTGCCCATGCCACGGCGGGCGATATGACCTTACAACCCTCAATCTCGCGCATCGGTATCTCCGGCACATGGCTCACAAGCTCCCGCCCACGCTTAACGACCGTGCTATCCTTGCCCATGCGCTCCGCATACTCCACCCATGCGCTGCCCACAACCCTCAACGCCGCCACAGTGCTGCACGGGTTATACGCCATCTTGTGCGTCTCAGCTCCCGAACCAGGGTATATCACAATCTTACCCTCGTCGGTCAACGGCTCCTTGCCCAGGCGCGTCGCCACATACTGGTAATGCTCATCAAAGAACACCAGGCACTGCCATATCATCTCCTCGTATGCGCTGATATCCATCGCCTGATACCTGTTAGCCTCCAACGCCATCATGCAAAACTCCAGCGACGTGTCCCACAGATACTCCAGCCACGCGTTGCTCTCCACGCCCCTGTCCTGTCCCTCGCTATGTTCCCCATACTCCGCAGGATTAGGCAAACCGCAATTCTCCATCTGCTCCGTAAAGGCGCAACCATCATGTCCCCAGTAGTAACCCACCCTCGCCTTCGCGCTCTTATACATCCTCGCGTATGTGTCAAGCTGCACACGCAGCATCTCCAAGTCACCGCTCTTAACCATTGGCCAATACACCAGCCTCTGGTTCTGGGCTGTCATAGTCCCGCCACCCCAACATCTGTAGTCGGGCGTGAACTTGCGAGGACCGTCCACCCACGACGGGTCAAACGTGAATAGTCCGCCATTGAATTTCGTAGGCCACAACCCCTTGGCGTTGCAGCCCAGCATATACCTGAACAGCTCATAGTTCCTCAATATCACCGCCGCCGAGTCCGTTGCCTGGGGCTCATCAGCCTCAGTCCTCCCCTCAACCTTGGTGCCCATCTCCCTCTCCAACTGTATATAGCTCCTCTGCCAAAAGGCCTTCCAGTAGGCGGCCGACCTCTTCCGCGACTCCTTCATCTTGGGCACCATCGCCGTCTCGTCGTATGCCGTCAACCTCACGTGCGCTGTCGTAGCTTTCACATCTCCCTCATAGTTCCATGCCCTATAGTCCGTGTCCATATATTTGCCCTCACTTGTCCCCGTGTAGCGCAAGTCGCCCGTCGTCATCTCCCCCTCCATCTTCAACCCGCCTATCGGGTTATAGAGCTTGTCCTTTATCGTCTCCAGCCCCTCAATCTTCACCGTCATGTCAAACACCGTCTCCGCTCTGTTGACGTGCCTGAAGCGCAATGTCCTCTCTCCCGCCCATATCGAGTCGGCGTATGTCGTCACGTCGGGCGTGATGAGCCATTTCTGCGTTATCTGCTGACTGGCGTCGCTCGGCACCTGCCTGTCCCTTTGTCGCCAACTCTCATAGCTCAGCTTGATGTGCCTCTTCTTGTTCCCTTTGATGTCGATGAATATGTCAGGGCTCTCAGTGTCCGCCCATATCTCAACATTCATGTCTCCACAGCTCACCCTCATCATGCCATCCCTAAGGCGCAACTCCTGCCTGAAGTCTCTCCCCCCAAGCACGCCGTCATCCGTCGTCAGCCTCAACCTGCCCGCCTTCAATAGGGTGTTATTCTCGTCAAACCATCCGCTCTGGCACATATACACCAGCAACTCGCCATTCTCCACCCACACGTTCATCCCTATGTCATGCCCCCCCACGGGCATCGACTCCGACGAGTTCTTGCTCTGCGACGTCCATACATAGTCGCGCGGCTCATACACCCCAGTCCCACCCTGTGCCACGCCCCCAGCTACCACCGCCATCATCACCCACCCCCATAATCTCTTCCCTGTCATATCTCTATATCTCTAATGTGTCAATATCTCCACGCCCCCATCCGTCATGAGCAAGGTGTGCTCCCACTGCGCCGAGGGCTGTCCGTCACGTGTCGTCACCGTCCACCCGTCCTCTCGGCTGAAGTGGACCTCACGGCTGCCCATGTTTATCATAGGCTCTATCGTGAACACCATGCCAGGCACAAGCAGCATACCCGTGCCAGGCTTGCCATAATGTGGCACCTCCGGATCCTCATGAAACTTCAAACCCACGCCATGCCCACACAGCTCCCTCACCACGCTATAACCATTCTTCTGAGCATGACACTGTATTGCAAACCCTATATCCCCCACATACGAGTAGGGCTTAGCCGCCTTCATGCCCACTTGCAGGCACTCAAGGGTCACGTCCACCAACCGCTTCTTCTCTTCCGACACCTCGCCTATCAAGTACATCCTCGACGCGTCGGCATAATAACCGTCCAATATCGTCGTGACGTCAACATTCACTATCTGTCCCGCCTTGAAGAATACCTTATGGTCCGGTATCCCATGGCACACCACGTCGTCTATCGATATGCAACAGCTCTTCGGGAACCCCTCATACCCCAAGTCTGCCGGTATGCCCCCATGATCCTTCGTAAACTGATACACCATGTCGTCCAACTCACCCGTCGACATCCCCTCCTTGATTACCTCGCCCACCATGTCCAGCAACCCCGTGTTCACCACTCCACTGCGCCTGATGCCCTCTATCTCCTCTGCCGTGCGTATCAACCCGCGGCTCGGCACTGTATGGCCTGCTTTCTGCGCGGCAAGCACACGCCTGTCCATCTCTGTCAAAGGCTCTCCCTTGACCACACTCCATCTTCTCTTCATTGTCAGTATATTTATTAGTCGTTCTAAATCCATAAACTACACAAAGGTACACCCAAACACACAAAATATAACCCCCTTTCTTTGCATACATCACGGAATATTTACTATATTTACAATCCTTAACAACACCATCTGCCATGCGAGTCAACCTAATCGGCACCGGCAATATCGCCCAGCACCTTGCCTCAGCGCTCCACGATGCAGGACACGTCATCCTCTCCACGATGTCCCTGCACTTCTCGCATACCCTCGCCTTCGCTCAAAAGTTCAACACCACACCCATCTCCTCCCCCTCGCAACTCCCACATGCCGACATCACCATCCTCGCCATACCCGATAACGCCATACCCACCCTCGCCCCACAACTCCCCAACCACACCCCCATAGCCCACACCTCAGGTGCCACACCCCTCGACGCCCTGCTCCCGCACGAACAACGTGCCGTGCTCTACCCCTGCCAGACGTTCTCCGCCTCCGATGATATCGACTTCTCCCAAGTCCCCCTCCTCATCGAGGCCTCCGACTCCGACACCCTCCAACTCCTCCAATGCCTCGCCTCCTCCCTCTCTCGCCGTGTCCTCCCCGCCTCCTCCCCCGAGCGTGCCACGCTGCACCTCGCCGCGACCATAGCCTCCAACTTCACCAACCACCTCCTCCTCCAGTCACAACAACTCATCTCACAAACCTCACTCCCCACCGACATCCTCAACCCCCTCATCCTCCAAACCGTCCACAAAGCCCTGACCCTCGGCCCGCACGACGCACAGACTGGCCCAGCGCGACGCAACGACTCCAATACCATTCAACACCATCTCGACCTAATTTCTAACCCTCTACTTAAACAAATCTACCAATCCATAACACACAGCATCTCAGCAACATATCACAACTCATGCGACTCCTAACTTCAATTCTCCTTTCCGCAACCATTCTCTCTCATGCTGCCGCCTCCGACAGCATGACCACCTTCCAGTACTTCGGCCCCGACCAAGGCCTCCAGCAAAACACTGTCTACACTATCGCACGCGACGCCGACGGTTTCCTATGGCTCGGCTCCGTCGAAGGTCTAATACGCTTCGATGGCGTGAAGTTCAAAAACTACCCCTTCAACAACGATAACCTCCTAACCACTAAGCGCGTATCGCAGATAACCCCCGACGCTCACCACCACCTATGGGCGCTGACCTACGACGGGCACCTCACTCTCTTCAACCAGACTACCGAGCAACTGACAACTTTCCCCCGCGACCCGGCCGACCACGTGACCGTCACCCACCGGCACGACGGCTCCACTTTCCTCGCTGCCACGCAGAATAACAAACTCCTCATCTTCCGCTTCAACCCCAAGCAGAACACCTACAGCCTGACACAATCCACCCTCAACGACGTCCTTGCCATATACACCGACGACGATAACAATATCTGGATTCCCACAGGCGCAGGCATATACCGCATATCCCCACAACAACTCGACTCCGACAACCTCTCACCCTGGCTCGCCACCTCCCCGCTCGTGGCAAGCGGCGCCATAACAGAGAACCGTCGCGCCGTGCTCTTCGGCACCACCGGTCAGGGTATCCTCGCCTGGGATAAGACATCGCAGACTATAACACCCTTCTGCCCCAACTCCCTGCCCGACAAGAATATAACCCTCATCCAGCAGGTCTACGCCCAAGGCACGCTCGTAGCCACCGACAATGCCCACCTCTTCTGCATCGACAACACCAACAACGTCATCCCCATACCCTACCACGGCACCGACTCGCACAATGTCACCGGCATCTATGTCGACCGCCAAGGCAACGCCTGGATTTCCACCCTCCAAAAGGGGCTCACACGTATCGCCCTGACCAGCAAGGTCTCCAAATACTATCACATCTCATCCCCACTCCTCGAGCAACTCCTCGACAATGAGCGACCCGTATTCCTCGAGGATAACAACAACACCCTCTGGATTGCCACATGTGGCGCAGGCCTCCTACGCTACGATGCCACGTCCGACTCTTTCCACAAGTGGCTCGCCAACCCCGCCGACAATAGTGCCATACCCTCCAATGTCATCCTCGACATCGCGCAAGACAACACCGGCAACATCTGGCTCGCAGCAGGCCCCGACAACTCCGGCCTTATCAAGGTCATCGCCCCTAACCCCGCATTCCCACAGACCACACCCGTCGATAACCCCTCCACGACAAGCCAAAACAGCGTACGCGCCATAGCCGTCGATAGCAATGACCTGATATGGGTCGCCACCCGCGACGGCGCCTACCACATCTTCGATGCCAATAAGCAACTCGTCTCCTCCGCATCCTACCTAACCCTCATCGACGGGTCCACAACACGCACCGCCGCCTACGCCCTCAAATTCACATCCGACAACCGCCTGTGGATCGCTACCAAGGGGCAAGGCATATTCCTCTCCGTCGATGCCATAACCACTCAAAACGCCGACATCAACAAACTACGTTTCATACGCCTCGCCGACAATTGCCCCCAACTGCGTGAGTCGCCCATGAACCTCACCTACTCGATAACCGAGGATTCCGACGGCAATGTATGGGTCGCCACCTACGGCGCAGGTCTTATCCGCATCAACACAGCGTCAGGCTCTTTCGTAGTCAACACCTTCAACACCCAGAACTCTAAACTCGCCAGCAATAAGACACGCTTCGTCACGACCGACCACAACGGCAACCTGTGGATAGCCACCCTGAGCGGCGTCAACATCATCAAGCACGACGAGCTCTCTCTGCCCAAACCCAAATTCCATTCCATAGACCTCAAGGCCGACGTGTGCCACATCCTTGAGTCTTCTCGTGGCGACATCATCCTCTCCACTATCGGCAAAGGCCTGACCATCCTCACTCCCCACGGCAACGACACCACCATCGCCATCCTCTCCACCCACGACGGCCTATGCGACAACTCCGTCTACGCCGCCGCCGAAGACCAGCAGGCCAACCTCTGGGTCTCTACCGAGAAAGGCCTCAACCGACTGTCACCCGTCAATAACACCGTTGAGCGCTTCAACAAGAACGATGGACTGCCCATAACCAACTTCGCCGAGTCCGTCATGATTGCCACACGCCAAGGCCATATCCTCGCCGGCGGTCAAAACGGCTTCATCGATGTCAACCCCCTCCTCCTCAATAAGCCTAAGCAGGACCAACCCGTAATCCTCACAAACCTGTGGATTAACGACATCCAGCAAAGCCCCTCCTCCAGTGCCATACTCGACACCGCCATAGCCTACGCCTCGCTCATTAAACTCCCCTATTCGCAAAATACCATCTCCATAGAGTTCACCACGACCGACCTCTCCGACCCCAAGACCATCAACTACGCCTACCGACTCCTCGAGCAGGGCGACGAGTGGCATCCGCAAGGCAATAAACCCTACCTCACCCTCGATAACCTCTCCTCGGGCAAGCACACCCTGCAAATCCGTCACCAAAAGTTCGATGGCCGATGGAGCGAAGGCTCACGCCAACTCAACATCATCATTCTCCCGCCTTTCTACGCCACACCCTGGGCCATAGCCATATACATCATTCTCGCCTGCGCCCTCGCCATAGCCGTGCTCCTCGTCTACCGCCGTCTCGCACTCTACCGTCGACTGCTATCCGACCTCGAGGACCTCATCTGCTTCCCCACCTCACAACTCGCTACCAACATTCAGACCTACGACCCCGATGCCCACGATAACTCCGATTCACCAAGCCCCGAAGCCATGAAAGCAATAGATGCCGAACAAAACCGTGATGCGCAATTTATCAACGACGTATTCAAATACGCTTACGATAACCATCAAGTCAACATGAATATCGAGCAGGTTGCCGAGCACTTCAACATGAGCCGCTCCGCATTCTACGCCCGTGTGCGTGCCATAACAGGTCGCACGCCAATCGACATACTCCGACAGGCTAAACTTCAAGTCGCCGCCGACCTCCTCCGCAATGGTCACAACGTCTCCGAAGTGGCCACAGAGATAGGCTACAACGACGTCAGGTATTTCAGTAAACTGTTCAAAACATTCTTCGGCCATACCCCAAGCTCCGAAAGAACTAACAACGACAACATAATCGACACCCAAAACCTTTGATTTCTCCCCCTAATCTTATACATTTGTAAGCACCTGTGTATTCCCCATACACGTCAACCACAAAAACCCTTAATCCATACTACAATGAAGACAGACCAAACTAAGACCGCCACTCTCGACGGCAAAGACGTATTCCTCTATACCCTCTCCAACGACAAGGGTATGTCTGTCAAGGTCACCAACATAGGTGCCACGATAACCAGCATCATCACACCCGACCGCGACGGCAAACCAGGTGAGTGCGTCCTCGGCTTCGACGACCCGCTCCAGTATCTCGACCCCGAATATCTGTCACGCGGCTTCTTCTTCGGTGCCACAGTCGGACGCTACGCCAACCGCATAGGCCTCGGCAAGTTCACCATCGACAGCAAGACCTACAACCTCGAGATTAATAACGGCCCCAACCACCTCCACGGCGGCACAGGCTCCTTCAACACCAAGATTTGGGAGTCTCAACCTTTCGATGGCGACAGCCGCACAGGCGTCAAGATGCAGTATCTCTCCCCCAACATGGAGAACGGCTACCCAGGCAACCTTACCGTGACAGTCACTTTCTGCCTCGACAACGACAACCAGCTCACCATCAACTACCAGGCCACGACCGACAAGAAGACCGTCCTCAACCTCACCAACCACTCCTACTTCAACCTCGCCGCAGAAGGCAACGTCCTCGGCACCGAGCTCACCACTCATGCCACACGCTACACCGTACGCGACGAGAATAACATCCCTACTGGCGAGATAGACTCCGTCAAAGGCACCGCACTCGACTTCCTCTTCCCCCACAAGATAGGCGAGCGCATCAACCACTTCGACGACGGCTACGACCATAACCTCATCATCGACGGCACGGAAGGCACACTACGCCCAGCAGCCGAGGCCTACGATCCACGCTCCGGACGCACACTCACATTCCTCACCACCGAGCCAGCCTTCCAACTCTACACCGCCTACTACCTCGACGGTCACTACAACCGTGCCGGCCACTCCTTCGACCGCTTCGCCGCCTTCTGCCTCGAAGCCCAACACTACCCCGACTCCCCCAACAAACCCAACTTCCCATCCACCCTACTCAAACCCGGCGAAACTTACACCCAAACCACCATCTACAAATTCTCCACTAAGTAAACCACGCTCATTCTTGGGCATCTATAACCTTATCCCGTTCGTCCACTCGAGCGGGATTTTCTTATCTCCACGCTCTTCCTATCGTCCTTCCCTCTGGCGTTCTACCCCACCTGAGGAACTAACAGTTAGATGTAAAGACGTTGCCCGAACGTCTCACATCCTTCCTTAACTTAACACAAGGAGGTCATAGGTCGGGGAAACAACAAACCATGTAGAGACATCCGCCCGCAGCGTCCCCCCTCTTTCCCTACAAATTCACCGTAACCATCAACTAACATATTCGTATAATCACTCTGACATCACCAACATACAAACTAATTCCCCCTTCCCATGAAACACCACCATCTCCTCCCCACACTCCTAATCCTCCTCCTGACTCTCTCCTGTCAACACTCCAACACCACTTCCTCCAACACTAACACACTCACCAACGACCTCGACACCATCCTCGCACATGGCGTCCTGCGTGCCGTATGCGACTACAACACCGTCAACTACTTCTTCCACAAAGGTGTCCCCGTAGGCTACCAATACGAGCTACTCTCCCAATACGCCCAATACCACAACCTGAAACTACAAATCATTCCCGACAACACCCTTCAGGGCGCATACCAGAAACTACAGTCTGGCAAGGCTAATATCATCGCCTCTACCCTCCTCGCCGACTCCACCATACTTCCCCCCCTCGCACTATGCGAACCCTACGGACAGAGCCGCATAGTACTTGTCAACCACGCCCCAGCTCCCATACCCTCCGACCTTGCCCAACTGCAAGGCGACACTATCTACCTCATGGCCGAATCCTTCTACTCCAAGGCTCTCGATAACATCCTCGACACTGCCAACTTCGACATTCATGTCGTCCCCGTCAAACACTACGATGCCGAACAACTCGTCGGTCTCGTGGCCGAGCAGGAGATAAAACAGACTCTCTGCCTCGAGAGTATCGCACGTGCCTCACAATGGTACTACGACAGTCTCCAAATAGGACCCGCACTGACCCCGCAGACTAACATGTCGTGGGCCGTGCTTCCCGATGCCCAAAAGCTCCAAACCGACATTTCGCAATGGATGAAGTCTTTCCGTCGCACTTCACTCTTCAAACGCATATACCGCAAATACGTCATCGACCCACGTGAGCACCACAACTCCGCTCAAAGCACTAAGGCCGACACCTACCAGTCCGACTTTCACGACATCATCATGCAAACCGCCACCGACCCGCGCTACAACTGGCGTCTGCTGACTTCCATCATCTACCAGGAGTCACACTTTAACCCTCAGGCCACAAGCTGGGCAGGTGCCACAGGTCTCATGCAACTTATGCCCGAGACTGCCGCACGATTTGGTGCTGTCGACCCCACCGACCCCACTCAGAATATCCAGGCTGGCTACGAGTTCCTCCTATGGCTCGACAACCGACTTGTCTCACTCGTGCCTTCGCCCACCGAACGTGTCAAGTTCACCCTCGCCGCCTACAATGTCGGACTTGGACACATCATGGATGCCATACGCCTCGCCCAAAAGTTCAACCGCGACCCACAAACCTGGCACGATAATGTCGAGACGGCTCTCCTCCTCAAAGCCAATCCCACTTACTACTCCGACCCTGCCGTACAACATGGCTTCTGCCGAGGCACGGAGACTGTCTCCTATGTCAAAAACGTCATCGACCGCTACAACAACTACAAGTCTATCCCCGAGTAACATCCATATTCTCCCTATATTACCGCAAATCTTGCGGCATTATCTCCCCAACTTCCACTATATTTGCCGCAAATCCTGCGGCATTATTCCCTTCATATCGCCGCGCAACGACTTTGGCCATGTATATCCACCAGCATGACAACTGGACAAACTTTCGATGGGATCACTCCCTCGTTGACCCCTTACTCGACGATGCAACACGCCGTCAAGGCTTCCTCTATGGCCGTCTCTCAACACTCGGCTTCAACGACCAGCTCAAAGCCATGGCCGATAATTCCACTGCCAGCATCATCCACTCATCCGAGATAGAGGGCGTTAACCTCAATCCTGAGCAAGTACGCTCCTCCATAGCACGTCACCTTGGCATCGACGCAGAACGTTCCATCCCCTCCTCACACTATATCGATGGCGTTGTGACGGCAACACTCAACGCCACACAACACTACAACGAGCCTCTCACCAAGCAACGTCTATGCGCCTGGCAAGCCGCCTTCTTTCCTACGGGCTTCAGTGGCGGCTCGCAAATCGTTGTAGGCGACTACCGCTCCCACGATGAACATATCATCTCAGGCATTCTCGGTCGTGAGCATGTCCACTATGTAGCACCCTCTCCCGACCGTCTTGACGACGAGATGACACGCTTCCTCCTATGGTGCAACAGTGGCATCCTTCTCTCGCCTATCCTACGCTCTGCCATTGCCCACTTCTGGTTTGTCTCTATCCACCCTTTCGAGGATGGCAACGGACGACTTGCGCGTATCATTGCGGATATTTTCCTCGCCCGTGCCGACAACACTCCTCTCCGCTTCTACAATATCGCATCCGAAATAAATCGCGACAAACGCCACTACTATCAGGTTCTCGAGCGCACCCAGCATGGCGATGGCGACATTACGGAATGGCTCGTATGGTATCTAAAGACTTTCCGTGCCGCTCTCGACAACGCCCACGCACTCCTAAGTCGTGTCCTCGCTAAATCGCTCTTTTGGCTACGTGCCGCAACTATCCCCCTCTCCCAACGTCAGACCAATACACTCAACATCTTCCTTGACGACTATGAGGCTAAGCTCAACACCAAGTCGTGGGCCAACATCAACAAATGTTCAACCGACACGGCAAATCGCGACATTCAAGACCTCGTCAAGAAGCACATTCTATCCGAGGAGACCCCTGGTGCCAAACGCCCCTCCTACACCATCATCTTCTCCGACGACCCCGTCCCGACAGACCTATTCACCAATGTCACTGTTCAGGAAGTTGACGGCCTTTATTTCCTTGACGCAACCTTCAACGGCAACACACCCATCCACGAGCGTATCTTGCGTCTCGATGCCGAGCGTTTCATCAATGGTGATCTCTCGCAACAATCCATCCTCTCCAAATATAGCCACTCCTTTCTGCTCAATAATCCCTCCCGCCTATGATTTGAACGTCCCTACTTCCTCCCCTCCTCACCCTCCACCATCTTCGTTAACAAATGGTGATAATAATCGCTAAAAACACGTCAAAATCGTCCCATTGGATTTTTGTCCACCTTTTATGTAAGCTATTTTCTCACTTAATAACACAACTAATCTATATTTGCATAACATTTAGTGCGGATTTCCCCCTCCGCTCATCACAACTTTCAAACCTTTAACACGCCACATAAATTATGGATTTCTGGGCAAAAGAATTCAACTGGCTCGACTGGTCCATCCTCGGCATCGGCATTCTCGCTGTCGTATGGGCCGTTTGGAGAGCCATCGTAAAAGACAAGAGAGCTTCCAAAGGCGAAAGCTCATCCGACTATCTCTTTGGCAAGGGCGAGCCTTGGTATGTCATCGGCATGGCCATCTTCGCCGCCAATATCGGCTCTGAGCACCTCGTAGGTCTCGCCGGAACAGGTGCTAAAGATGGCGTCGGCATGGCGCACTGGGAGATGCAAGGTTGGATGATCCTCATCCTCGGATGGCTCTTCGTCCCCTTCTACCAGCTCCTCATCAACAAGATGGGCAAAATCATCACCATGCCCGACTTCCTAAAGTTCCGCTACACCAAGCGCACTGGCAGCTGGCTCTCCATCATCACACTCGTAGCCTACATCCTCACCAAGGTTTCCGTCACGGCTTTCACGGGTGGTATCTTCTTCGAGTTCCTCCTCGGCATAAACTTCTGGGTCGGCGCTATCGGCCTTATAGCCATAACGGCTGTGTTCACGGTCTTCGGCGGCATGAAGGGTGTTATGACCCTCTCCACCATACAGACTCCTATCCTTATCATTGGCTCCTTCCTCGTCCTCTTCCTCGGTCTTAACTATCTTGGTGATGGTAGCATCGCCGCAGGTTGGACTGCCATGATGGAGAACGCCAACGGCATGCACGACGGCTTCGGCATCAACCACATGTTCCACTGGGACGAGGCCGACCCAATGTACCATGAGTACCCTGGTTTCGTAGTATTCATCGGTGCTTCTATAATCGGCTTCTGGTATTGGTGCACCGACCAGCATATCGTTCAGCGTGTGCTCGGTCAGACTAAGGGCGAGACGAACGAGGCTGTCATGGCACGTGCTCGCCGTGGCACTATCGCCGCTGGCTTCTTCAAGGTGCTTCCTTGCTTCATGTTCCTCATCCCTGGCATGATTTGCATAGCTCTCGCAAACAAGGGCGCCCTGACTCTCGATAACACCGATGCCGCATACGCTGTCATGGTCAAGAACGTCCTTCCGGCAGGTATCAAGGGTATCGTCACTATTGGTTTCGTATGCGCTCTTGTAGCATCCCTCGCCGCCTTCTTCAATAGCTGCGCCACACTCTTCACCGAGGACTTCTATAAACCTCTCAAGCCTGGCAAGACTGAGGCCCATTATGTCTTCATTGGTCGTATGGCTACCGTCGTGGTTGTCCTCCTCGGCCTCCTCTGGATGCCCGTCATGATGAGTATGGATACCCTCTATACGTATCTTCAGGGCATACAGTCGCTCCTTGCTCCTGCTATGGTTGCCGTATTCACCCTCGGCATCTTCTCCAAGAAGATTACTCCTAAGGCTGGTGAATGGGGTCTTATCGGAGGCTTCATCGTTGGCATGCTCCGTCTTGTCACCAATGTCATCACCGACTCGGGCAACGCAGTCATGAACGGCACATTTTGGGATGCCACGGCATGGTTCTGGCAAACCAACTGGCTCGTATTCGAGATATGGCTCCTCGTGTTCATCGTCGTCCTCATGGTCGTCATCTCCTTCTTCACTCCCGCACCATCTAAGGAGCAGGTCGACGCCATAACATTCACCTCCGACTTCCGCAAGTCTATCCGCAACAGCTGGGGTGTCTGGGATATCGTTGGCTCACTTGTCGTCATCGGTCTCTGCGCCGCCTTCTACTGGTACTTCTTCTAACGATTATAGATACTGATGCGTGTGGTGAGTCTCTTCGCCACACGCATTTTAAACTGAAAACTATACTCAAATGCTTAAGAGTTTAAAAGAGAAGGTCCTTAAGGCCAACCTCGACTTGGTCAAGCAGGGTCTCGTCATCTTCACATGGGGCAACGTCTCTGGCATCGACCGTGAGAAAGGTCTCGTCGTAATCAAGCCCTCTGGTGTCTCCTACGACGACATGAAGGCTTCCGATATGGTTGTCGTCGACCTCAACACAGGCAAAGTCGTCGAAGGTGACCTCAACCCCTCTTCCGACACTCCCACCCACCTCGCCCTCTATCGTGCTTTCCCCAATATCCAGGGTGTCGTGCATACCCACTCCACCTACGCTACGGCATGGGCACAGGCAGGCAAGGATATCCCCAATATCGGCACAACGCACGCAGACTACTTCTACAAGGACATCCCTTGCACGCGCAGCATGACTGAGCAGGAGGTCAAGGGCGACTATGAACTCGAGACAGGCAATGTCATTGTCGAGACGTTCAAGAATATCAACCCCGACCATACCCCTGGCGTACTCGTCAAGAACCATGGCCCATTCGCATGGGGCACCTCTCCCGACAACGCCGTCTACAACGCCAAGGTCATGGAGCAGTGCGCCAAGATGGCTTTCATATCCTTCGTAGTCAACCCCGACACCACCATGAACCCTCTCCTCGTCGAGAAGCACTACATGCGTAAGCACGGCCCTAACGCCTACTACGGTCAGAAGAAAAAGTAATAACCACAAGAATAACAATCAGGCCTCGCCTCGTGCCTGGCTCATAAAAAAACATGTATATGGCAAAAGCATTTGATAACTCCGAGATCTGGTGGATAACCGGTGCACAACTCCTCTACGGCGGTGACGCTGTCGTAGCAGTCGATGGCCACTCTAAGGAGATGGTCGACGGTCTCAACAAGAGCGGCAACATCCCCGTCAAGATCGTCTACAAGGGCACCGCTAACTCCTCTAACGAGGTCGAATCCCTCATGAAGGCTGCCAACAACGACGACAAGTGCGTTGGCATCATCACATGGATGCACACCTTCTCGCCCGCCAAGATGTGGATTAAGGGTCTCCAAGCTCTCGAGAAGCCACTTCTCCACTTCCACACCCAATACAACGCCGAGATACCCTGGTCCACCATGGACATGGACTTCATGAACCTCAACCAGAGTGCGCACGGTGATATCGAGTTCGGCCACATCTGCACACGCATGCGCGTGCCACGTAAGGTCGTTGTAGGCTACTGGAAGAGCGAAGAGGCGCAGAAGAAGATTGCAGTATGGGCACGTGTAGCTGCCGCCGTGGCTGACGCTCATAACGTACGTTGCCTTATGTTCGGCATGAACATGAACAATGTGGCTGTGACCGATGGCGACCGCGTGGAGTTTGAGCAACGTCTCGGCTACCATGTTGACTACTACCCAGTGTCCTCTCTCATGGACTACTTCAAGAAGGTGACCGATGCTGAGGCTGATGAGCTCGTTGAGCAGTACAAGAAGGAGTATACCATCAAGATCGACGAGTCGGGTGAGAAAGTATACTGGGAGAAGGTCAAGAATGCCGCTAAGGCAGAGATTGCCCTTCGCCGAGTACTCAAGGATGAGGGTGCCACCGCCTTCACCACTAACTTCGACGACCTTGGCGATGCCGACATCAACGATCCTAACTTCGTAGGCTTCGACCAGATTCCTGGCCTTGCGTCGCAACGTCTCATGGCCGAGGGCTATGGCTTCGGTGCTGAGGGCGACTGGAAGACAGCTTGCTTGTTCCGCACCCTTTGGGTTATGCAGCAGGGTATGCCCGTAGGATGCTCTTTCCTCGAGGACTACACCCTCAACTTCGCTGGCGACCGCAGCTCCTGCCTACAGAGCCACATGCTCGAGGTATGTCCTCTCATCGCTACCGACAAGCCTAAACTTGAGGTTCACTTCCTCGGCATCGGCATACGCAAGCAGCAGACGGCACGCCTCGTCTTCACATCCAAGACTGGCGCAGGCATCAAGGCCACTGTTGTTGACCTCGGCAACCGCTTCCGCCTCATCTCGCAAGAGGTTGAGTGCATCGAGCCGAAACCTATGCCTAACCTCCCTGTGGCATCTGCACTTTGGGTTCCACAGCCTACATTCGAGGTTGGCGCTGCCGCATGGATTCTCGCTGGTGGCACGCACCACAGCGCATTCTCCTACGACATCAACGAGGACTATTGGGAGGACTTCGCTGAGATGCTCGGCATAGAGCACGTCCGCATCAACAAGCAGACAAACCTTGCCGACTTCAAGCAGCAACTACGTAACAACGAGGTTTACTTCATGCTCAACAAAGCACTCAAGTAAGCAACACTCATAACCAACGAGCCAAGAAGACCATGCCATGACGACGGGTCTCTTGGCTCTTCTTTTAATCTCATATTCAAGCAAATGACAGCTAAAGAAACTATACAGCAGGGCAAAGCCATCCTCGGCATAGAGTTCGGCTCAACCCGCATCAAGGCGGTCCTCATCGACCAAGAGAACAACCCTATCGCACAAGGTAGCCACGCCTGGGAGAACCAACTCGTTGACGGGCTGTGGACATACAGTGTCGAGGCTATATGGTATGGCCTGCAAGACTGCTACGCTGACCTCCGCAATAATGTACGCAAGGATTTCGATGTAGAGATTGAGAATCTTGCCGCGATAGGCATTAGTGCGATGATGCACGGCTATATGGCCTTCAACGATAAGGACGAGATCCTCGTGCCTTTCCGCACATGGCGCAACACCAACACGGGTAAGGCCGCTGCCGAGCTATCCAAACTCTTCGTCTACAACATCCCCTTGCGCTGGAGCATCTCGCATCTCTACCAGTGCATCCTCAATGGTGAGCCGCACGTCAAGGACATCAAGTTCCAGACGACACTCGCCGGCTATGTGCATTGGCAACTCACAGGTCAGAAGGTTATCGGTGTGGGCGATGCCTCGGGTATGATTCCTGTCGACCCTGAGACTAAGACCTACAACGCCACCATGGTGCAGAAGTTCGACAAACTCGTCGCACCCTACAACTTCGGGTGGAAACTTCTCGATATATTCCCCAAGGTGCTTGTGGCAGGCGAGGATGCAGGCTCACTCACCGCCGAGGGAGCTAAGCGTCTTGATGTCTCTGGACACCTCAAGGCGGGTGCTAAGCTGTGTCCTCCTGAGGGCGACGCAGGTACGGGCATGGCTGCCACTAACGCTGTCAAGCAGCGCACGGGTAACGTATCTGCTGGCACCTCCTCCTTCTCCATGATTGTTCTCGAGAAAGAGCTTTCTAAGCCCTACGAGGCCATCGACATGGTCACGACCCCTGACGGCTCTCTCGTGGCTATGGTGCACTGCAACAACTGCACTTCGGATCTCAACGCATGGGTAGGTCTCTTCCGTGAGGCTCTTGAACTTATGGGTCAGAAAGTTGATATGGACGACCTCTATGGCAAGCTCTATAACAACGCTCTCACGGGCAATGCCAACTGCGGTGGTCTCCTCTCCTACAATTACATCTCGGGCGAGCCTGTGACTGGTCTGGCTGATGGACGACCCCTCTTCGTGCGCTCCGCCAACGATAAGTTCACCCTTGCCAACTTCATCCGCGTGCACCTCTATGGTTCCATCGGTGTCCTCAAGATTGGCAACGACATCCTGCTCAAGGAGGAGAAGATTAAGATTGACCGCATCACTGGTCATGGTGGTCTCTTCCGTACAAAGGGCGTTGGTCAGCGTATCCTCGCCGCGGCTCTCAACTCGCCCATATCCGTCATGGAGACAGCAGGCGAGGGTGGAGCATGGGGCATCGCGCTCCTCGCCTCATACGTCGTCAACAACGACCAGAAACTCTCATTGCCCGACTTCCTCGACAAGAAGGTCTTTGCTGGCAATACTGGCACAGAGATCGCCCCGACACCTGAGGATGTCCAAGGCTTCAACGAGTATATCGAGGCCTACAAGGCTGGTCTCGACATTGAGAAGAAGGCCGTAGAGGCCAAGAAGTAAGTCTCACCAAATAATTCACTAACAATGAAATACCAATCTTTGGCTCTTGCCGCCATTTCGGCTATAGCCCTTGCGGCATGCCAACCCGCGCAGAAGCAGGATAAGCCCCTTGGCCTCTGTCCTGATGCTTTTGGCACCGACACAGTCGATGGCAAGCAGATATCGCTATTCACGCTCCGCAACGCCAATGGCATGGTGGCACAGTTCACCAACCTCGGCGCTAAACTCGTCTCTCTCTATGTGCCCGATGCTCAGGGCAAAATGGCAGATGTAGTCCTCGGCTATGCCACGGCCGCCGAGTATGCCGCATGCGACAATGCGGCAGCTAAGGGCGAGCCTTTCTTCGGCGCTACCATTGGACGCTACGGCAACCGCATAGCAGGTGGTAAATTCTCTATCGACGGCACGGACTACCAGCTCTGCCAGAATGAGGGCGAGAACTCGCTTCATGGTGGTAACCGCGGCTTCTACTCGCAGGTGTTCGACGCCAAGCAGCAGGGCGACACGGCCATCACCTTCTCCCGTGTCTCTCCCGATGGTGAGATGGGCTATCCTGGCAACCTTGATATGTCCGTCACCTACACCCTCACTGACTCCAACAGCGTGGTCATCTCCTATAAGGCCACGACCGACAAGCCCACCATTGTCAACCTCACCAACCACTCTTTCTTTAACCTTGCTGGCGAGGGCGACTCCACTATCAACGACGAGTCCATACGCATCTGGGCTGATGCCATAACCCCTGTTGATGACAAGCTCATCCCCACAGGCGAGCTTATGCCCGTCGACGCCACTCCTTTCGACTTCCGCACGGCACATGCCATTGGCGACAGCCTTGCCAGCCAGCACCCGCAAATCAAACTCGGCAACGGCTACGACCACAATTTCGTACTCTCCAGCCAGCCCGATGCTAACGGCTTGCGCATAGCGGCACAAGTGACCGACCCGCAGTCGGGACGCGTCATGACCGTCTACACCACCGAGCCTGGTCTTCAGTTCTACGCCGGTAACTTCATCAACGGCACTCAGAAGGGTAAGACTGGCATCTTCTACCAATACCGTTCCGCCCTTTGCCTTGAGACGCAGCACTTCCCCAACACCCCCAATATCCCAGCATTCCCCTCTGTGCGCCTCAACCCTGGCGACACCTACTCCCACGTCTGCGTCTACGCCTTCTCGACACAGAAGTAACATATACGCGTAATTACCAACCCTCCCGTTTATGGCTCATACCATAGGCGGGAGGGTTTCGTATTTCTGCCTGTTAGATTCGCAAAGACACAATTTAAGACATTAGTGTCTTAGTGGACACTAATGAGTCAAAAACAAGGTCTAAGGAGGTGGCTAACTCTCCAGCACCTTCTTGATGTCCTCGTCGCTCAGTGTGCCCTTCTCGCACACCAGATTGATCAAGTCTGCTATCTTCTCAAGCTCCCTTTCGGTGTCGTTGGTACTGGTCTTCTTGGTTTTCCTGGCCTTTCTGACCTTCACCCCCTTATCTGCTAAGAGCTTCACCACTTGCGCGAAGAGGTCTTCGAATATCCCTCCGATGCGCTCCATGAACTGGCGCAGCGTCGATGCGCTCACGCAATCGCCATTTGTGAGCCATGCGTATCGGCTGTCGGAGCACACATTATCCTCAATCTTGTCGAACGAGTCGATGTTATCCATGCGGGCGTACGCCATGACCTTGAAGAGCATTTTGGGGTCGTTGTCCATGCCCTTTGTGTCGTTGCACAGTTGGTATACTTCCGTAAGGTCCATTGTGTCAATGACATCCGAGAGTATGCGCGCCTTGTGCGAGGGTGGTAAATCTTTGTGGGGATTGAAGTTGAAGGTGTCCCACTTTTCCTGTACGTATGGTTTGAATTGCCGTGCCATGATTACCGATCTTTTTACGTCTTAAGTTACTAATTTTCGATGATATGACAAAGTGAT
>CAZPPW010000033.1:0-19692 GCA_964588595.1 uncultured Marinilabiliaceae bacterium | reverse complement strand
GTTGGAGTATTTAGGGGGAATTTTTGGAGGATATGGGGAGGGTGTGGGGATAGTGGGGGGAGATGGGGGTGGGGTGGGAGTGGGAGTGTGGGAGGAGGGGGTTGGGAGGTGTTGGGGATGGTGGTGGTGTGGTGAGGGTGGGGTGGGGGAGTGGTGATAGTTGGCGGGAATGTGTTATATTTGCGGTTTGTTGGTGGGTGGTGTGGTGGTGTGGTATGGATTTGATAATAAACATATAGATATAATGGAATTAGAGACATTGACGGCGATATCGCCTATTGACGGCAGGTATCGTGGGAAGGCGGAGGAGTTGGCAGGTTACTTCTCGGAGTTTGCGTTGATTAGATATAGGGTGCGCGTGGAGGTGGAGTATTTTATAGCGTTGAGCGAGATACCGTTGGCGCAGGTGGGTGAGTTGAGCGAGGGTCAGAAGGAGAGTTTGCGTGGGATTTACAGGGATATGACGGTGGGTGAGGCTAAGCACGTCAAGGAGATTGAGAGTGTGACGAATCATGACGTGAAGGCTGTGGAGTATTTCTTGAAAGAGAAGTTTGACGAGATGGGGTTGGGGGGCGTTAAGGAGTTCATACATTTTGGTTTGACTTCGCAGGATATTAATAACACGTCGGTGCCGCTGAGCGTTAAGGAGGCGTTGAGGGATGTGTTCATTCCGAAGGTAGAGGGGTTGATTGCGCGGTTGAGGGAGCTGGCGGATGAGTGGGGTGACATTGCGATGTTGGCGCGTACGCATGGTCAGCCTGCGAGCCCTACTCGGCTTGGCAAGGAGGTTATGGTGTTCGTGTCGCGGCTGGAGCGTCAGGTTGGCGAGTTGAAGGGGTTGGAGTTGCCGGCTAAGTTTGGCGGCGCGACGGGTAATTTCAATGCGCATCATGTGGCGTATCCGGGGATAGACTGGGTGGAGTTTGGCAACAGGTTTGTGGGGGAGAAGTTGGGGTTGAGGAGGGAGCCGTATACGACGCAGATATCTAATTACGATGACCTCTCGGCGGTGTTTGATAACGTGAGGAGGGTGAATGTGGTGATGCTTGACTTGTGCAGGGACTTCTGGATGTATATCATGATGGAGTATTTCAAGCAGAAGATTAAGGCTGGCGAGGTGGGGTCGAGCGCAATGCCTCATAAGGTTAACCCGATAGATTATGAGAATGCGGAGGGTAATCTGGGCATTGCGGACGCTATTTTGGACCACTTGTCGAATAAGTTGCCTGTGAGCAGGTTGCAGAGGGATTTGACTGACTCGACTGTGTTGCGGAATATTGGTGTGCCGTTGGCTCACTCGGTGATAGCTGTCGAGAGCATCATGAAGGGGTTGGGGAAGGTGATATTGAATCCTGAGGCTATTGCGCGTGACTTGGAGAATAACTGGGCTGTGGTGGCTGAGGGGATACAGACGATATTGCGGAGGGAGGGGTATCCGAACCCGTATGAGACGTTGAAGGCGTTGACGAGGACGAACAAGCACATTGACCATAGGGCGATGTCGGAGTTCATAGAGACGTTGAACGTTGGGGAGAGCGTGAAGGCGGAGTTGAGGGCTATCACGCCTCAGACGTATACGGGAATATACAAGAGATAGGCATGGGTGGCGGCAGGCTTGGGGAGACCTTGGGCGTGCCGCCTTTTATATAGCAGGAGCGATGAGGTACTTCTTCAAGGTGGTGGGTCGTTATGTGCCGCCGTATTGGCATCAGGTGGTGTTGAGCTTTGTGTTCAACATCTTGTCGGCGTTGTTCTCGGTGTTGAGTATGGCGTTGATGATACCTGTGTTGGAGATAATATTCCAGCAGGAGAGTGAGGTTATGGAGCTTATGCCTTGGGCGTTGGATAACAAGGTGTTGGTGAATAACTTCTACTATTATGTGACGGTGGTGAAGTTGGAGTATGGGGCGGGGTACGCGTTGCTGTATGCGGGGTTGTTCATGGTGCTGGGTACGGTGTTGAAGTGCTCGTCGGCGTATATGGCGTCGTATACGAGTGTGGGGTTGCGGAATAATGTGATAAGGGATATACGTAAGGAGATATATGCGAAGATAGTGAGTTTGCCGGTAGGGTTCTTTCAGCGGGAGAAGAAGGGTGATATCATGCAGAGGGCTACGGGAGATGTGGCGGAGGTTGAGGGGAGTGTGATGGCGTCGATAGACATGTTTTTGAAGAACCCGGTGCTGATTATCGTGTATTTCGTGGCGATGATAGTGATGAGTCCGCAGTTGACGTTGTTCGCTTTGGTGATGTTGCCGATAGCTGGGACTATTATCGGGCGTATAGGCAAGAACCTTAAGCGGAAGAGTAGCGAGGGTCAGGCGAAGTTGGGAGAGCTGTTGGGGATGCTTGAGGAGACGTTGGGAGGTCTGAGGATAGTCAAGGCGTTTAATGCTGAGGGGCAGATGAACGAGCGTTATGCGGGGTTGTCGCAGGAGTATTGCCGTATAGCGAAGAAGATCATGCGCCGGAGGGAGTTGGCACATCCTATATCGGAGATGCTTGGGACATTGTTGGTGATAGTGGTTGTGTGGTTTGGGGGGACGTTGATATTGAGTGGGGAGAGCACGTTGTCGGTGGCTAAGTTCCTGGCGTACTTAGGGATATTCTACCAGATAATAAATCCGGCTAAGGCGTTCTCGTCGGCCTTCTTCAATATACAGAAGGGCATGGCGGCGATGGAGAGGATAGATAAGATATTGTTGGCGGATGATCGGATATTCGAGAGGGCAGATGGGAAGAAGTTGGAGGAGTTCAGGGAGTGTATTGAGTATAGTCATGTGGGGTTCTCGTATGAGAAGGGGTTGCAGGTGTTGAAGGATGTCAGTGTAAGGATAGATAAGGGCAGGATGCTGGCATTGGTGGGTCAGAGTGGAGGTGGGAAGTCGACATTTGTGGACTTGTTGCCAAGGTTTTGGGATGTGGATGAGGGATCGATAAAGATAGACGGGGTGGATATCAGGGATTACCGGCTACATGACTTGCGAGGCAGGATGGGGATAGTGAGCCAGGACCCTATATTGTTTAATGACACGATACGCAATAACATAGCGTTTGGCGTGGAGGGTGTGAGTGATGCGGATGTGGAGCGTGCGGCGCGGGTGGCAAACGCGCATGAGTTCATAGTGCAGCAGGAGAATGGTTATGATACGATAGTTGGGGATCGTGGTGGTAACTTGTCGGGTGGTCAGCGTCAGAGGATAAGCATAGCGCGGGCAATATTGCGCAATCCAGATATATTGATATTGGATGAGGCTACGTCGGCGTTGGACACTGAGAGTGAGCGGTTGGTGCAGGATGCTCTTGATCACTTGCTCAGGGACAGGACATGCATAGTGGTGGCGCATAGGCTTAGCACGATACGTCATGCGGACATGATATGCGTGTTTAATGAGGGACGGATAGTGGAGCGGGGGACGCATGAGGAGTTGATGGCGAGGGACGGGTATTATAAGAAGCTCAACGACTTGCAGAACAGTTAATAGAGAAGAGATGAAGAAGAGTTTATGGGCCGTGTTGGTGGTAGTGTGCGTGGCGGTTGTAACGTCGTGCAAAGGGTATGACTCGGCTCTCAAGGCGTATAACCTTGGGGAGTATGAGAAGGCGGCGAAGCTCTTTGAGGGGGTACAGAAGGGTGAGGAGAACAAGTCGCGCAGGGCGGAGGAGTGTTTCTACATAGGTGAGTGTTATCGGAGGTTGGGGCGTGTGGGCAAGGCGGCGAGTGCGTATCAGCGTGCGGTCAAGATGCGGTATGAGGATGACATAGCGTTGTTGAGGTTGGCGGATTGCTATCGTGCGCTGGGTAAGTTCGATGAGGCTAATGCGGCGTATGACTTGTATGCGGAGAAGCATAGGACGGACTTGCGTGTTGGGGTGGGGAGAGAGTCGGCCAAGATGGCACGTGGGCAGTGGAGTGAGATAAGTGGTAAGGGTAAGGGGGTGGATAGTGGGTATGTGGTGAAGCCGTTTACGGAGTTGAACAGTAAATATTCGGACTTTTGTCCGTCGTTTGTGGGAGATGGGTATGACGTGGTGTATTTCAGTTCGATGCGTTTTCAGAAGAAGAAAAAGAAGGCGAATAGGATAACTGGTCAGGGTAACTCGGCGTTGTACATGAGCAGGGTAGATGCTCGTGGCAAGTGGACGGAGCCAGAGCCTATGGAGGAGCCGTTTGGTGGTAAGGGTAATGATGACGGTGTGGCATACGTGTCGGACGATGGTAGGACGATGTTGTTCACTCGTTGCCCGTTGACTGGTTCGGAGGGTAATGCGGCACAGGCGTATGAGGTGAAGAGGGAAGGAGGTCGGTGGTCGGACCCGGTGAGGATCACGCCTGGGGGTGACTCTACCATGATGGTGGCTCATCCGACGTTGAGCCCTGATGGGCAGGTGTTGTACTTCGTAAGTGACAGGGAAGAGGGGAGCGTTGGTGGGCTGGATATATGGAAGAGTTTGAGGAACGTGGGAGGAACGTGGGGGCCTGCTCAGAATATGGGTGCGATAGTGAACAGTAAGGGTGATGAGATGTTCCCGTATGTGAGGCATGATGGGACGTTGTACTTCAGCAGTAATGGGCATAAGGGGTATGGTGGTTTGGATATATATAAGGCCATAGAGCGTGAGGATGGGCGTTATGAGGTGGTGAATATGGGTGTGCCTATCAATAGTGCCGGGGATGATTTTGGGATAGCCTTCATGGGGAATGCAGAGGAGGGGTTGTTGTCGAGTAATAGGGGGAATGGTAAGGGGTATGACGATATATACTCGTTCTGTCTGCCTCCTGTGGTGCTGAGTGTGGAGGTGAGAGTGGGGGATAGTGGTAAGAGGGCGTTTGATAAGGCAGGAGTGAGTGAGAATAGGGAGGGTAGTGTGGAGCAGGGGGAGAAGGTGAACGGTAGTGATAAGAAGGTGGACACGGGCAAGAAGAAACAACAGGCGCAAGGTAAGAAGCAGCAGTCGGGCAAGAAGCAGCAAGGCACGAAGAAGACACAGGGCACGAAGAGTGGGGCAGGTAAGAACCAGGGCACGAAGAGTCAAGGCACTAAGGCGGGTAAGAAGAAGCAGTTCAAGGCGGTGGAGGGAGCGTTTGTGAGAGTAGTGGGGAGCGATGGGACTAATGAGAAGTTGAAGTGTGGGGCGGATGGCAAGGTGAGTTTCGTGGCTGATAAGGACGTGAGGTATATAATGCTGTGTGGTGGTGCAGGTTATGCGAATAAGAGGGTGGAGGTTTCGACGGAGGGTTTGAATAGGAGTCAGACATTAGAGGTGGAAGCGTTGCTTGAGAGGGTGGGGGAGTAGAGGGTGTCTTTTGGGAGTAGAGAGGGTTGGGATGGTGTGGGATAATTAGTAAATTTGCGGGCTAAAAAATATACGAGATGCAGACATTGTTTGAATGTACGGTAAGATATAGCAAGCCTGTTGAGGGTAGTGACCAGCAGAAGCGGGTAAGCGAAGTGTATTTGTTTGACGCATTGACATATACGGAGGCGGAGAAGCGGGCGTATGAGACTATGCCGGAGTATATCAGTGGGGAGTTTCAGGTTACGGGAATCAGGAAGGCGCGTTATGCTGAGGTGATACCGTGTGAGGAGGGCGGATACTGGTATAAGGTGAAGATATCGTTCATCTTGGTTGATGAGAATAGCGGTAAGGAGAAGAGGGTAAATCAGGTGGTGTTGGTGTTGGCGGAGGACATCAAGGATGCCATAGACAGGACTCAGGACGCATTGAATGACACTCCGGACTTTGTGGTCAAGGCGGTCAATGAGTCGTCGATAATGGACTTCTTCCCGTATATGGAGAAGAAAGATGACGTGCCGGCAGACCGTGAGGTGGGCAGGCGTCAGGCTACGGCCGAGGAGTTGGCCACATTGCCTAAGAGAGAGTAGATACTTATCACAGACGGAATAAATAAAACCACAAAATATGGCAAGTCAATCGCATCCTCGCGGATTGTATTTGATATTCGCGACAGGCATGGCAGAGCGATTCAGTTACTATGGAATGCGCGCTCTGTTTGTACTTTACTTGGTAGCGGCATTCTTCGACAGTGCCACGGCATCGCAGATATATGGCTCGTATACTGGTCTTGTGTACCTCACGCCTCTTATTGGCGGGTATGTGGCTGACCGGTATTGGGGTAACAACAAGTCGATATTGTTTGGTGGTGTAGCTATGGCGATAGGTCAGTTCCTGTTGTTTGCTTCGGCTTGCACCGTCAACCAGACGATATACGAGGAGGGTGGCATGATAGATACGAGTGTTGACAATGGCTTGTCGTTATTCTTGCTCTTTGCTGGCTTGGCTGGGCTAATCATTGGCAATGGTTTCTTCAAGCCTAACATCACGACTATGGTAGGCGACCTCTATCCCCGTGGTGACAGTCGTAAAGATGCGGCATTCACCATCTTCTATATGGGAATCAATGTTGGTGCCTTTATCGCGCCGATTATATGTGGCACGTTGGGTGAGGGCTCGTGGTGCAACTTGTCGCCGTTCAAGTGGGGCTTCTTCTGCGCTGGCATATCGATGATACTGTCGTTGGTGCTGTTCGTGGCGTTCAGGAAGAAATATCTGGTGTCGCCTGAGGGATATGAGTTGGGCTTGGCACCGTCGAAGTCGGAGTTGCTCAAGGCACGTCGTCAGGAGGAGCAGGCTGAGGCTAAGGAAGAAGTTAAGGAGGTTCATGCAAACTCGCCTGTCAGGATGTGGGCTTGCGTGGTAGGACTTGTGGCGTTGTTCTTCTTGTTCACGGCTGTTCCAAATGGATTTAGCGACTTGACGGCTAATGACTATATATCGGCTTTGGTGTATTCTTTCTCGATTGTATTGCCTATATTCATTATCACGGATAGGGGATTGACGGTCAGGGAGAAGAAACATATAGGCGTGATATATGTCATGGCGGTGTTTGTGATATTCTTCTGGTCGGCGTTTGAGCAGGCAGGGTCGTCGTTGACGATATTCGCTGATAAGAATGTGGATCGCACGTTGGGTGGCTTTGAGTTTAAGACCACGTGGTTCCAGTCGGTCAACCCTGTAGTCGTGGTATGCTTTGCGCCTATCATGGCTGGTTTGTGGTCGTTCTTGGGACGTCATGGCAAGGAGCCGTCGAGTTTGGCTAAGCAGGCATTGGGCTTGGCGTTCTTGTCGTTGGGATATGTCGTCATAGCGTACGCTACGGCGGGGGTATCGGATGGCGTCAAGGTGTCGATGTTCTGGTTGCTGGCTTTGTACTTCATTCACACGTTGGGCGAGTTGTCATTGTCGCCTATCGGTATGTCGATGGTGAACCAGTTGAGTCCGGCGAGGTTCGCTACTTTGCTTATGGGTGTATGGTTCATGAGTAATGCGGCGTCTAATATATTGGCTGGTAACCTTGCGGCATTGTTGCCTACGGGAGGTGAGCCAAAGAGTTTCTTGGGATTTGAGGTGGCCACTCTTAATGACTTCTTCATACTCTTCGCAGTGATGTCGGGTGTTGCAGCTGTATTGTTGTTCGCCTTGTGCCCAGTGTTGAAGAAGATGATGAAATAGCCGACAGAAGACAGTCATGAAATCAGGCTTCGTAAATATAGTAGGCAACCCTAACGTGGGCAAGTCGACGCTTAGCAACACGTTGGTAGGTGAGCGGTTGTCCATCATCACGTCAAAGGCTCAGACTACACGTAAGCGTATCATGGGCATAGTCAATGGTGACGACTATCAGGTAGTTTTCTCTGATACGCCAGGAGTCTTGAAACCTAACTATAGGCTTCAGGAGACTATGCTCGACTACTCGAAGGAGGCGTTGCGTGATGCGGATGTGCTTATCTACGTGACGGACGTTGTGGAGAAGCCTGATAAGTATGACGATTTCTTGAAGTCGGTAGAGGGACTTGAGGTGCCTGTCATTGTTATTATCAATAAGATAGACTTGACGACGCAGGAGGAGTTGGAGAAGAAGGTGGAGTATTGGCATGAGCAGTTGCCCAATGCGGAGATAATACCCGTCTCGGCTCTTCACGGGTTCAATACTAAAATCATTATAAACCATATAGTTGACCTCTTGCCTGAGGCTCCTCCCTACTTCGATCGTGACCAGTTGACCGACAAGAGTGAACGGTTCTTCGTCACTGAGATAATACGAGAGAAGGTCTTGCTCTATTATGCCAAGGAGATACCTTATTCGGTGGAGATTGCCATAGATGAGTATCATGACACGCCAGAGATTGCCGAGATACATGCGGTCATCCATGTGGCTCGAGAAAGTCAGAAGGGCATTATCATAGGCAAGGGGGGCGTGGCTATTAAAAAGCTCGGCATCGTCTCACGGAGGGACATAGAGAAATTCCTCGGTAAGAAAGTAGACTTGCGGCTCTTTGTCAAGGTCACTAAAGATTGGCGCGACAAGGATGCCACCCTCAAGCAGTTCGGTTACGACGTAAGATAAAACTAACATACCCCATATTCTTCAAGGATGAAGACAGAGAACAGACTACAACAGGCCGTGGCAGATGCCCTTAAGAGCCTTTATGGAGCAGAAGTTGCGGCAGACAGCATACAGGTGACGGTCACGCGTAAAGACCAGAAAGGCGACTATACGGTGGTAGTATTCCCGCTGCTCAAGATATCGCATAAGAAGCCCGAGGAGACTGGTGCGGAGATTGGCCAATATCTCGTGGCTAATGTGCCAGATGTAGCAGAGGCAGAGCCTATCAAGGGATTCTTGAATCTGACGTTATCCAATAGCTTTTGGGCAAGTGTGGTAGAGACGGCTGATGCTGATGATGACTATGGCTATGTGCGTGCCACGGAGACCTCTCCGCTCGTCATGATAGAGTACTCGTCGCCCAACACTAATAAACCGTTGCACCTGGGTCACGTACGTAATAACCTGTTGGGTTACTCGTTGTCGAGACTTCTTCAAGTATGTGGCAATAAGGTGGTCAAGACGAATATCGTCAACGACCGCGGCATACATATTTGCAAGAGTATGCTTGCCTGGAAGAAGTGGGGCAATGGTGCGACACCTGAGACGCTCAAGCAGAAGGGTGACCATCTTGTGGGCGACTACTACGTAAGATTTGATAAGGAGTATAAGGCGGAGCTTGAGAAACTTCGTGCCGAGGGACTCTCTGAGGAAGAAGCTGAGGAGAAGTCACCGCTCATGCAGGAGGCTCGTGAGATGCTTCGTAAGTGGGAGGCCGAAGATCCTGAGGTGCGTGCCCTGTGGCGCAAAATGAATGAGTGGGTCTATGCGGGTTTTGATGAGACGTATAAGGCTCTCGGAGTGGACTTTGACAAGATATATTACGAGAGTGAGACGTATAAGGTTGGTAAGGGACTTGTGTTGAAAGGTCTTGAAGATGGTAAGTTCTACCGCCGTGATGATGGCTCTGTATGGGCTGACCTCTCTGCCGATGGGCTTGATGAGAAACTCCTACTCCGTAAGGATGGCACGAGTGTCTACATGACTCAGGATATTGGCACGGCTCGGATACGCTACGACGAGTATCCTATCGACAAGATGATATATGTCGTGGGCAATGAGCAGAACTACCATTTTCAGGTGTTGTCAATACTTCTCGACCGTCTTGGGTTCAAGTGGGGCAAGAGCCTTGTGCACTTCTCGTATGGCATGGTGGAGTTGCCCAATGGTCGCATGAAGAGCCGTGAGGGTACTGTGGTTGATGCCGACGACTTGGTTGCCAGCATGATTGAGACGGCTCGTGAGATGAGTGACTCTGTGGGCAAACTTGACGGATTGTCTAAAGAAGAGGCTGCCGATGTGCATCGCATACTTGGTCTTGGCGCATTGAAGTACTTCTTGCTCAAGGTTGACCCTCGTAAGAACATGACGTTCAATCCAGCTGAGTCTATCGATTTCAATGGTAATACGGGCCCCTTCGTGCAATACTCATATGCACGTGCACAGTCAGTGCTTCGTAAGGCTGCCGAGGCTGGTGTGGCAGTGCCGTCTAAGCTCGTGGCCGATGCTCTCGATGTCAAAGAGCTTGAGGTGATACGCCAGATAGAGCAACTGCCGATAGTCATTGAGCAGGCGGGTAAGGATTACAGCCCTGCCCTTGTGGCTAACTACGCCTTCGAGATAGCCAAGTGCTTTAACCAATTCTACCACGATTGTCCTATCTTGCGTGAGGAGGATAAGGCTCGTCAAGCTAATAGGCTTCTGCTGTGCAAGGTTGTCGCCAAGGTTATCAAGAATGCGTTGTGGACGCTTGGAATCGAGGTGCCCGCAAGAATGTAGTAGACGGCTTCTTTGCCTCATTGCACATCGAGGAATACTTTGAAGTAGTGTCTTGTGATGTGGGTGCGATGAAAGAATTGTATTAAAAGTATAACAAATAGTCCCCCTTGTGCGTAGAAATGCACAGAGGGGGACTTCTTTTGTCCTGTGAGGGATGATTTTTTATCATATCTGATGGTGATAACCTCAGGTTCCCCTTTGATAGCTCTTCATTTTTAACTAACTTTGTCAGAAAGCAATTCGGGCGTGAAACGCTTCGGCAACGAACCTGCTCTTAGTGGGCTTTCTGACGCCTCAATATCATTCTCGGCATGAATACTCTAATACCAGGTACCAATAGGACCCCGACAATCTCTTTCCAGAACGGCAATCTTGCCATATCGGGGCGTTCATACATGGAGAATTCAGTAGAGTTCTATGCGCCAATCAAGAAGCTTGTTGATGAGTTCAATGGTCCTATAAATGTGGAGATTGGTCTCGACTTCTTTAACACCAGCAGTTCTAAATGTCTCATGGATTTGTTGACTGTTGTCGATAAAAAGTGCGTCTCAGGCATCGATTGTAAGATTCGTTGGAGCTACAAAGCAGATGATGAGGATATGAAGGATTCCGCCGAGGAGTTCCGTGATGTCCTACGCCACGTGCCCGTTGAGCTTGAGGAGATTGACGACTAACTCGATCCTCCTCCGTGCCGCCAATGTGCACGCCGACTCAAACACGCTGAACACACACTGACTAATGATAATCCTATTCGAACAAACAGAGCGCACTCCGCTCGTCACATTCGACGGGCAGACTCTTACAATCCAAGGACGCTCATACATGGATGACGCAGCGGAGTTTTACCGCAACGTCATAGCTAATGTGTCCAACTTGAATATTAACGAGTTCTGTGTGTCTGTTCAACTCGATTACTTCAACACCAGTAGTTCCAAATGCCTTCTCGAACTCTTCAGGGCGTTCGAGAGGATGAACCGTGACGGCAAGCATGTACGCATCGAGTGGTGCTATCCAGAGAGCTGCCCTGATATCGAAGAGGCTGGTGAGGACTACCGCGACCTCATGGCCGAAGTCATACCTTTCGAGATTGTAGCCATTGACGCTTAAACGGTGTCACGCTCATTTATAACCCCATTCCCCTTAGCCCCCATGTTCACCACGTTCCGCTCTATTTTTGCGTCAGTTATCCTGTCGTTCACCTTTATGTCGTGCTCCAGCTACGTAGAGACACGCTACCATGAACGACTTGTCAGTGATTGGTTCTTTGCCTTGACCGACACCATTGATGCATACGAAATTGACTTCGACGACTCCAATTGGCGTGTACTCAATCTGCCTCACGATTGGGCTATCGAGGGCGACTTCTCTCAAGACAACCCCTCTGGTGTAGGAGGTGGCGCACTTCCAGGAGGTATGGGCTGGTATCGCAAGACTATCACCATGACCGAGGCTGACCTCAAAGGACGTGTATTCCTCCAGTTCGATGGCATATACATGAATGGCACAGTCTTCGTCAACGGCATCAAGGAAGGTCAACGTCCATACGGCTATACATCAGTGATATACGATGTCACACCTGACCTCAAGGTAGGTGACAACGTCATTGCCGTACGTGTGGACAATACCGACCAACCCAACTCCCGATGGTACAGTGGTTGTGGCATATATCGCAACGTGTGGCTCACCAAGACTAACAGGATACATGTAGCACCCTACGGTGTATGGGTACGCACTCCCCTCGTCAATAAGTCCAAGGCAGACGTCCTTGTCACCACCACAGTACAAAACAGCAACGACTTTGGCGTAGATGTCGACGTGTGCACCACCATACGTGACAATAACGGTCGACAAGTAGCAAGCGAAGTCGGCACACTCCACGTCGAGGCACAGTCCTCCGCCGACATTGACCAAAACATTCGTATTGCTAACCCTCTCCTTTGGGATGTCAATAATCCTGCCCTCTACACTGCCTCTACTGTCCTCAAGGAGAACGGCAATAGTCTCGACAACTGTGAGACTACCTTCGGCGTACGTAGTTTCTATTTCGACCCCTCATCTGGTTTTATTCTCAATGATAGGAATCTCAAACTCAATGGCGTATGTCTCCACCATGACCTTGGATGCCTTGGTGCTGCCGTCAACACCCGTGCCATAGAGCGGCAACTCCAGATGATGCAGGAAATGGGCTGTAACGCCATACGCTGCACACACAACCCACCCGCTCCCGAACTTCTTGACTTGTGCGACAAGATGGGTCTACTCGTCATAGATGAGTCCTTCGATATGTGGCGACGTCCCAAGACAGAGCGCGACTACGCACGTTTCTTCGACGATTGGCATGAGCGTGACCTCGTCGACCTCATACGTCGTGACCGCAACCACCCCTCAATCATCGCATGGAGCATTGGCAACGAAGTCCTCGAACAGTGGGATGAGACCTCCACCGAGACTGCCGACGCCCAACAAGCCAACATTGATGTAGCCATGGGACGTGGTGCCAAGATTTCCTCTGGCGACCAACTGACACCTGGTGCACTCCTCTGCCGACAGCTTGTCGACATTGTCCGCAAAGTCGACCCTACGCGCTTCGTCACAGCTGGTTGCAACGCCGTAGAACCCACCAATAACCTATTCAAGGCTAATGCCCTCGACCTCATAGGCTTCAACTACCACAACGACAACTTCGACTCCGTCCCATACATCTACAAGAACAAACCTTTCTACGTCTCCGAGAGCAACTCTGCCCTCATGACCCGTGGCTACTACAAGATGCCAAGCACCAAGACTTACATCATGCCCAAAGATTGGATGTTCTCCAGCGACGATCCGAGCGTATCCTGTTCCTCCTACGATAACTGCCACGTACCCTGGGGCTCGAGCCACGAACGTACCCTCATCCAAGTGCGCGACAACGACTTCATATCCGGTCAATTCGTATGGACGGGCTTCGACTACATAGGCGAGCCCACTCCTTACTCATGGCCTGCACGATCCTCATACTTCGGTATAGTCGACCTCGCAGGATTACCCAAGGATGTTTACTATCTCTACCAATCTGAATGGCAATCCGATAAGACCGTCCTACACCTTTTCCCCCACTGGAACTGGAAACCAGGCGAGGAAGTCGACATCTGGTGCTACTACAATAACGCCGACGAGGTCGAACTCTACCTCAACGGTCAGTCTCAAGGCATAAGCAAGAAGAGCGATAATATCCTACATGCCTACTGGCGACTTAACTTTGAACCCGGACAACTCCGTGTAGTCAGCCGCAAAGACGGCAAACAGGTAGCCGAGCAAACCATCAACACTGCCGACCAACCCGCCGCCATACGCCTGACCCCCGACCGCACACGTATGCACTCCGATGGCGACGATCTATGCTTCGTCAAAGTCGAGGTGGTAGACAAGGACGGCAACCTATGCCCCAATGCCCAAAACCTCGTCAACTTCTCAGTCGAAGGTACGGCCACAGTCGAAGGTGTCGACAACGGCTCACCCTTCAGCCACGAACGATTTAAGGCCTCCTGCCGCAAAGCCTTCTACGGCAAATGCATGGTCGTGCTACGTAGCAACGGTAACCCGGGCAACGCACGTCTCGTAGCCTCCTCCGACGGCCTCACCTCTGCCGAGGTCACGCTCAACTTCCTTACCAACGAAACTTACTAACCTTGAGACGCAACACCACACAAGCCCATTGAACTTCTTATAAGGGTGGGGAGGTCATGCCTCTTCACCCTTTCCAAAACATACACTCCACATGACCAAAGACGTCGTCATAATCCCCACATACAACGAGAAGGAGAATATCACGGCCATAATAAGTGCCGTATTCTCCCAACAACACGACTACCATATCCTCATCATCGACGACGGCTCACCCGATGGCACTGCCGACATCGTCAAAGACCTCATGACCAAATACTCCGAGGAACTGCACCTCATAGAGCGACCAGGTAAAATGGGTCTCGGCACAGCCTACCTCACCGGTTTCAAATGGGCTCTCGAACATGGCTACGACTATATATTTGAGATGGATGCCGACTTCTCCCACTCTCCCGACGACCTCGACCGTCTCCTCGACGCCTGTGTAGAGGATGGTGCTGACCTTGCTATCGGCTCACGCTACATATCTGGTGTCAACGTAGTCAACTGGCCTATGGGACGTGTCCTGATGTCCTACTTCGCCTCCGTCTATGTTCGTTTCATAACTGGCATGAAGATTATGGACACTACCGCCGGTTTCAAGTGTTATAGTCGTAAAGTCCTCGAAGCTATCGACCTCGACCACGTCCGTCTTAAAGGCTACGGCTTCCAGATAGAGATGAAGTTTACCGCCACCAAGCTCGGATTTAAGGTCGTGGAAGTACCCATCATCTTCACCGACCGCAAACAAGGTAAGTCCAAAATGTCAGGTGGCATATTCAACGAGGCCGTATGGGGCGTTATAGGCATGAAGATTCGTAGTTGGTTCCACCCCTTCAAACGTTTGACGAAGAATGACAACAAGAATTGACGACGCCCAGGTAGTCGCTAACGGCTCAATACGCCGTGCCTCAATCCTCATACGCGACTCCCACATCGACGACATCATCTCCGACGGCGCACCCAAACCCAACGCCGACACCATAATCGACGCCTCCAACAACCTCCTCTTCCCAGGAGGCATCGACGAACACGTCCACTTCCGCGACCCCGGACTGACCCATAAAGCCGACATGGCCACAGAGTCCGCGGCTGCCCTACTCGGCGGCATAACATCCGTCATGGACATGCCCAACGTCCTACCACAAACCATCACCATCAACGCCTGGCACGACAAAATGGCAACCGCCAAGGCCAAGATGCTCACCAACTACGCCTTCTACCTCGGCGCGACAAACAACAACCTACCCGAGCTCCTACAAGCCGACTTCTCCCAAGTATGCGCCATAAAGTTCTTCATGGGCTCCTCAACAGGCGGCATGCTCATCGACGATGACAACACCCTCGCACACCTCTTCGCCGAAGCTCCTGCCCTACTCGTCGGACACTGCGAACGACAATCCATCATCAAGGCCAACGAGACACAAGCCCGACTCACCTACGCCGACCGCGTGCCATGGCAAGCTCACCGCGACATACGTTCCACACAGGCATGCGTAGAAGCCACCAACGAAGCCATATCCCTCGCCCTACAACACCAAAAACGCCTACACATACTCCACGTGTCCACCCGACAAGAAGTCGACACCCTCTCACATACCCCCACCAACCTCGTCACTTCCGAGACGTGCCCTGCATACCTCTGGTTCAACGACCTCGACTACAACAACTACGGCCCTCTCATCAAGTGCAACCCCTCCATCAAGTCACCCGACGACATGCAAGCCCTACGCCATGCCCTTGACGCCGGACTTATCCAAACCGTCGGCTCCGACCATGCCCCACATGCCCTCTCCGAGAAGCTATGTCACCCCTACTGGCAGACACCATCGGGCATGCCTATGGTCCAACACTCCCTACCTGTCCTACTTCAACTGGCCGACAACGGCGCCATATCCCTCCCCACCATATCACGCGCCCTCGCCGAATCCGTGGCCGATATATACGGCATTAACGACCGTGGCCACATAGCCATAGGCCAATGGGCCGACATCACCCTCGTCAAACGCCACGAACATACCGTCTCCAACGTAGCCTACAAGTGCCAATGGTCTCCACTAAACGGCACGAAACTCAACTACCAAGTCGACAAGGTCTTCCTCAACGGTACCCTCGTGGTGTCCAACGGCAACATCCTCGCCTCCAACGCCATGCCACTATCCTTCACCCCTAAACGTTAACACCCGTCATGAACCACATCCTACCCCTCGCGCTCGCCACCACTCTCCTCGCCTCATGCGCCAACAATACCCCCTCCACCCCCACGACCATCCCCACCCCCTCCAACGAGATAGTCTACAACGTCTACCTCAAACCTCAAGACCTCCGCGACCCCTACGCCCCAGAACTCTACCAGAACTTCGATAGAGCCTCTTTCGTCGACTCCCTATTCTCCGCCGTATACACCAAAGGCGTCAAAGTGACCGACATGAACGGCAACCCCATGACCATCGACGATGTCAAACAGCGTGAGGTGGAGAACCCCAACTACTCCCGCGACAAAGTAGCATGCATCCAATTCCGTGAGGACTGGCACTACAACCCCTCCTCAAATACCATGACCAAGACCATCAAATCCATGCTCATAGGCTACGAGGTCATCGAGGATAGCATGATTGTCACACTCCGACCTGGTTTCATGTTCCACTTCTAACACACCCCACACACATCATGTCCCCCTCCAAATCCCTTCTCCTGACGCTCCTCGCCCTCGCAGGACTTCTCCTCCTCACCTTGTGCACCTCCTCCACAAGGCCCGACAACCCTCCCCACAACCCCTCCGACACCCTCCACACCCAACCCACCATACGCCCCGCACGACTTCTCTTCGCTGGCGACATGATGCAACACGGCCCACAAATACGTGCCGCGCTAATCCCCGACTCCACACGCTACGACTACTCCACCTACTTCCAACACCTCAACGCCCCAAGCCTATACGCCGACCTCGCCATCTGCAACCTCGAAGTGACACTCGCCGGCACTCCCTACTCCGGATACCCCACCTTCAGCGCTCCCGACGACTACCTCACCGCCATAGCCAACGCCGGCTACGACGTCTTCCTCACTGCCAACAACCACTGCCTCGACCGTGGCAACAAAGGCCTCGAACGTACCATCGCTCACCTCCGCGACACCCACCTGACACAATTAGGCACCTACGAAGACTCTCTCGACCGTGCCCTGCGATACCCCGACACACTCAACGTCAACGGCCAGAAAATAGTCCTACTCAACTACACCTACGGCACCAACGGACTTAAACCCTCCTCAGGCAACATTGTCAACTATATCGACACCACCATAATCGCAGCCGACATCCTCAAAGCGCAATCCCTCAAACCACACTTCATCATCGCCTGCATACACTGGGGCGTAGAAAACGTCTTCACACCCAACGCCTCCCAAAAATCCCTCGCCAAGTGGCTCATATCCCACGGCGTAGACCACGTCATAGGCGCGCACCCACACGTAGTCCAACCCGCCGAGGTCATCTCTACCCCCGACGGCCATCGACACATCGTCATATACTCCCTCGGCAACGTCATCTCCAACATGAAGAGCAAGGGCAACGACGGCGGCATACTCCTCGGCCTCACTCTCGACAACGCCAACTACAACCTCACCGCCGATAGCGCATGGTGGGTCGCCTATCACGTAGCTAAGCCCATAAACTCTGGCTTCAAGAACTACACCGCCTTCCCCTCTGGTGCCGACTCTACCATCATACCCCCAAAAATTGCCACTCAATTCAACAACTCCATATCCCTCACACGTTCCGTAATGGCCAAAGGCGACTCCCTGATTGAACACACCTGCCTCGACTGGCCCTGGACCACCCCCTCCGACACACATTAACCCACCTTATAATACCTTTCCTATGACCCTCCAAAAACTTACCTCCAACCTCTCCCTACTCCTCGCGCTCGCCCTGTCTCCCCTCGCTAATGCCCAGACAGTCAATGTCCTATACACCACCGATGTGCACGGCGCCCTCTTCAACTACGACTTCGTCCGCGACACCATCGCCGACTATAGCCTCGCCAACGCCTACTCCTACATCTCCAGTGTCCGCGACACCTCCGACGTCCTCCTCCTCGACAACGGCGACTACCTCCAAGGCACCCCCGTCGTCTACTACTACAATAACGTCGACACCGCCGCCATAAACGTCGTAGCCCGTATCTTCAACTTCATGAAATACGACGCCATAGGTCTAGGCAACCACGACATAGAGGCCCAACATCGTGTCTACGATAAGTTCGCCTCACAACTCGATATGCCCATCCTCGCCGCCAATGTCCGCAATGTAGCCACCGGCAAGCCCTACTTCATGCCCTACAAGGTCTTCACGCGCCAAGGCAAACGCATCGCCGTGCTCGGCCTCATAACCCCATATATCCCCCACTGGCTCCCCGAAGCCTTCTGGAGTGGCATGGAGTTCGACGACATGATAGAGTCCGCACGCTACTGGGTTAAGCAAATCAACGACAACGAAAACCCCGACGCCATCATCGGCCTATTCCACGCTGGCTACGACTATAACTACGGCAACCAAAACGCCCAAACCTACAAGAACGAGAACGCACCAGTACTTGTAGCACAACAGGTCGACGGATTCGACGCAATTCTTATCGGACACGACCACAAACTCTACAACCAAGACGCCACATCCCCCTCCGGCCGACCCGTCAAGATCCTCGACGTAGGCACAGCTGCCCGCAACATCGGCCTCCTGTCCATCAACTTCAACCCCGATGGCTCCAAACAATGCAAAACATCCATCATCGCGCTCGCCAACACTACCCCCTCCCCCCTCTACGACAACACCTTCAAACCACAACAACTCGCCGTCAAAGCCTACACGCGTAAACTCATCGGCCATCTCACACACGACGTCAACGCCATCGACGCCCTCGCCGGACCCTCCGCATTCGTCGACGTCATACACCGCACCATGCTCAAACACACCGGAGCCGACATCAGCATGTCAGCACCTCTCCAAATCAATGCGCTCCTACCCCAAGGCGACCTCAACATCGGACGCATGTTCGCCCTCTACAAATACGAGAACATGCTCACCGTCCTACGCATGACCGGCCGTGAAGTCATCGACTACCTCGAGTACAGCTACGATAAATGGATCCAAGACCCCTCCACCTCCGGTCACATCCTCCTCCTCTCCCGACCCGGACGTATGCGCAACAACTACTACACCCTCGACTCCGCAGCTGGCATCATCTACACTGTCGACGTCACCAAACCTGCCGGACAACGCATAACCGTCATATCCATGGCCGACGGCTCCAGCTTCTCCGAATCCCGCTCCTACCGCGTCGCACTCAACAGCTACCGCGCCAACGGTGGCGGCGGACACCTCGAGTTCGGCGCAAAAATACCATTCAACGAGCTCCCCAATCGCGTCATAACTACCATGCTCACCGACCTCCGAGCACTCGTCATACAAGACCTCACCGAACAAGCCTCCCTCAACCCCAACGCCAACCTCGACCTCCAACCTCTCAACCAATGGCAATTCATCCCCCAAAATGTCGTCAACCAATACCTCCCAGCCGACCTCCAATCCTTCTAACCACCACCCCCACCCCGACCTCCACCTCTCTCCACCTTCTCCCCACTCCTCCCCTCACTATCTCAATATCCTCCAAAACTTCCACGAGGATACTCCAAGATACTGACAATATACTGACAAAACTGCTCCACGTATACCCCCATATACTGAAACGATACTGACACAAATGCTCCCCCATTTCTCGGCAAACCATCCCCAAACCACC
>CAZPPW010000032.1:0-19984 GCA_964588595.1 uncultured Marinilabiliaceae bacterium | reverse complement strand
CCCCCCTCCAAAACCACCCCACCATGCGACACATCCTAATCCTCCTCCCCCTAATCCTCCTCCCCCTCGCCTGCACCAACTCCATCGACAACCCCACCGAGCCCGACACCCTCTTCGACGAGGACTACTGGGCCACATCCACCGATACCGCCGTGACAGGCCAAGCCTCCGACATCACCTACTACTCCGCCACTCTCACAGGCAAACTCAACATACGCTCCTTCAACGCCCTACCCCAATACTCCACTTGGGGCATGCTCCTCTCCACCAACCCAAACCCCGCACCCGACGACCCCGACACCCGAACCATAGCCAGCAAACGACAAGCCAAAATATTCACCGTCAACGCCACATCCCTCACCATGGGCACGCGCTACTACTACCGAGCCTACCTCCGCGAAAGCCGCGGCTCAACAATACGCCTCGGTCACACCATGTACTTCACCACACTGACCTGCAACGTCACAACCCTACCCGCCACACCCGTCTCCATATTCTCCGCCACTCTCCGAGGCGAGAGCAGCGTCCGCCTCAACGACACCAAGTTCCAAGGCGAAGCAGGATTCCTCTACACCACCCGCCAAACCGACCGACCCAACCCCTCCGTCGACACCTTCATCAAAGCCCGCGTCTCCGACGGCGACTCCACACACTTCGAAGCCTCAATCCCCAACCTCCAACCCTCACAGTCCGTAATCTACCAAGCATACCTCAAAATCGACACCACCTACTACTACGGCGCCCCTCTCTCCCTCACCACCTCACCCCTCACTATCCAAGACACCGACCTCCCCGTCGACCTCGGCCTTACAACCCTCTGGAGCGCACGCAACGTAGGCGCCACATCCGCCGAACTCGCCGGCACCTACTTCGCTTGGGGCGACCCCACAGGCGAACTCACCTCATCCAACGTCGACAGCTACCCCTCCGAATCCTCCATCGTCGCCACCTCCTACGACATGGCCACAGCCAACCTCGGCGCAGGATGGCAAATGCCCACATTCGAGCAACTCCAAGAACTCGTCCAAAATTGCGACTGGGCATGGACCACCTACCGCGACACTCAAGGCTACGCCATCGTCAGCCGCGTCAACTCCAACGCCATATTCCTCCCCGCGGCAGGCTACGCCAAACCCCTCGACGACGATGGCCGTGAAATACTCGCCGCCAACATCGCCGACCCCATAGGCTACTACTGGTCAGGCTCGCTCTCCAGCTTCTCACGCTTCGCCTATAGCCTCAAAATCTCCTCCTCCAAAATAGACATCCACCAACTCGACAACGAGAAGTCCTACGCCTACACCGTCCGTGCCGTTCTCGCCGACGACTGACATTCACACTTCTTAATGCTTACCTCCCCCTTTCACACTTTTTTCTCCACTTTTCTTTTGCATCTTTAAATTATGTGTATAAATTTGCCGCCGTCTACTACTTTTTTAAGCCCGTGCGCATCTATTATATCCTATCGCTGCTTATAGCTGTATTCTTCTCTACGGCCTGCTCCAAACAGCCCGACTACCCCGTCACGTGCACTCACGAGCAATACCAACGCCTCGACCCGCAAGAAGCTAAACCCCTCACCCCCGACACATCCACCACAACCACCATCAACGTCAACCCGCTCTTCAACATCAAAGAGTTCGACTTCCAGTCCGCCATCTCCAACATTCGTTTCATTCCCCTCCAGACTACCCCCGAATCCCACGTAGGCCGCACCGACCGCCTCATCGTCACCAAATCCCACATCTACCTCTCCGACACCAACTACCTCTTCATCTTCACCCACAGAGGGCAGTTCATCAGCAAAATACTCTTCCCCAAAGGCGCATACCACGATTTCGCTTTCGACAACTCCCTCTCCGAGATTGTCATCTGTGCCAACAACTACGTAGGCCACTACTACCCCGATGGCCAACTCAAATGGACCGAGCACCTACCCTTCCGCTTCTCCTCTATCGCCATAGCCAACAACATCCTCGCCGTGCATTGCGATAGCAATTTCATGAACCCGCACTTTCCCCCTGCCCTCGCCTCCTCACCCTGCTTCTTCATCGACCGGCAAGGCGAACTCACCTCCTATGTCACGCCACTCTCCCACCGCCCCACATCCCCCATGGTGTGCCGCCGCTTCCAACCCGCACTCGACGGCGTAGCCCTTTGCCGTAGCTTCTGCGACACCATCCTCTATGTCCTGTCCCCCACACGTGTCGAAGCCCGCTACGTCCTCGACTACTCCTCCCTGCGCCTCCCAGACCCCACAACCGAGCAAAACATCAACGACATATTCGCCGGCCGTCACGACAAAGGACTATACTACTTCGGCGGCGATTTCATCCCCTCAGCCAACGGCTTCTTCTTCGTCCTGCGCACCGAGCGCGCCATGACTATCCGCGCCTTCTACGACGCTCGCACCAACAAACTCCTCGGCGGCATACAGCCACTCGCCGACTATTGCGAAATCCCACCGCTCTATAACCCCGTCTCCTCCTACGGCGACTCCTACGCCTCCCTCTTCCACCCCTATCAAACCGAGAGCGGACGCACCTTCCGCTTCCTCGGCAACTCAGTCTCCGAAACCCAAAAAGATATACTCGACGGCGTTCGTCATGACGACAACCCCGTCGTAGCACTGTTCGATATAACCGTCGACTAACCTACTCCACCCTGAACTTCCAACTTATCTCACGCCGATTGCCACAACCATCCTCCACCACAGCCTCCAGCGTGTGACTCCCCTTCCCTATCCCCAGATAACTCATCTGTGCCTTCAACCGCGTCTTCTTATAGTCATACTCAAACACCTCCCAACGCCCGTCTATCCTGACCTCATACCGCGCCACGCCACTCTTGTCATCACCTACCCCGATATATATCCACCCTTCCATCCCCACAACAGTCCCCTTATTCCTCACCCCCACACTCGGCGCCACCGTGTCCACATCCACCGTATACGTCCCAAACTGACCCACCCTCGCGCATATCAACGCCACATTCCCCATCCCCACGTCTTCCCTCATCTCTCCACCCGCATACACCACACCCTTACCCACAACCCGCCCCACAAATACCTTCTTCCCCAACGCCTTCCACTTCTCCGGCACGCTCATCGTCACAACCATCTTCTTCTCCATAGGCTCCCTCACATCCCCTATGCTATACCCCGCCGGCAACGACACTCCCCTGTCCACCTTCTCCACGCTCACCCACGCGTCCCTATACAAACTATGATGCGGTATCACCACGTCCACACCCAACGTGTCCTTAGCCCACGTCCTCTCCCACCGCACCAAATCACCCTTCCCATCGCTCTTCTTCCCCAATGCCGCATTCCTGCGCCCCCTAAGCGTGAACGCCACAGTGCTCTTATTCCCCGCAAAGTCCACCACCTCATAGCGCATCTTGTGCGTCTCGCCCTCTCCCACCACCATGGGCGTCTCCCGCGTCACGTATATCGGCAACTTGTTCCCAGGCTCCACCCACGCCTTCTGCACATATCGCTTGTTCACCACGCTCTCCCCATAGTCTATATGGCTGTTCACATGCTTATTAAGATCAAAAGGAAAATGATCCACCCGCGACCTGTACACCAACCGCTCCCCATCATACAGCCTCATCTCCACTATCCCGCACGGCCTGCCCCCCTTCTCCACATAGTCCGTGCAATGCACCCCAACACCTATCTCCCCATACACGTCCACCGTCTTACCGCTTATCTGCGCCAACTTCATATACTTGTCCTTCTGTCCTCCCGCCACCTGCGCATCATCACCCAAAGCATATATCTTAACCCCATACACCGTCGGCGGCACGTCATCCTTCTGTGTCGCTATAAACCGCATCGGGTTCAACGGCTCCTCCGTCCCCGTGTCCCTTACCTCAAAATGCAAATGCGGCCCCCCACTGCCCCCAGTGTTTCCCGAATACGCCACCACCTCGTCCCTATTAACCTTTATCCGCCCTCTCTCCAAGAATATCTGCGCCTCAAACGACTCCTTCTCATACTGCTCCCGCCTTATCACGCTGTCTATCTTCGCCGCGAAACCATTCAGATGCCCATACACCGTCGTATGCCCATCAGCATGGTCTATATACAGCGCACGCCCATAACCATACGCCCCAACCTTGACACGGCTCACCCATCCATCCTCCGCCGCATGCACCTCCACATTCTCCTCACCAAACGTGCTCATATCCAACCCCGCATGATAATGCCCCCCGCGCAACTCCCCGTATGTACCGCTTATCCTGTAAGCGCATTTCAACGGCACCGCATACTGCTCGTCCCGCGTCTGCGCACTAATCCCCGTGGCAACGCATATCGCCACAACTGCTGCTACTGTCTTTTTCATCTCTGTTGTCGTCTGTTGTCTATTGCTTTCCTCCCACACCCGCTTCCGCCACCCTCAGCTTCTCCACCGTCCCCACATCATACCAATATCTTCCCTCCCCTATCCTCTCCCGCCCTATCCTATACTCCCCCGCCGCACCCAAATAAGCATCCACAATCCCCAACTTCCTCACCGCGCCAAACGCCCTGACCAACCCCTGCTCCACAACGTGCAACCCGTTAAACGCCTCGCGCCACACCACCTCCACATCTCGCGCCACACGCCTCTTGCCATTCTTCACATCCTCCCAACCACACAACAACCCGTCACCCCCAAATAGCAAATGACGTGTCGACTCCCGCCCACTCGTCAACAACGTCGCATCCCACCCATGCCGCCTATGCGCCTCAATCAAATCCACCACAGGCGCATCCGTCACCACATCCGCATTGCCTATCACTATCGGGCCATCCCCCTCCATAAGCCCCAACGCCCGTATCAACCCTCCTCCAGTGTCCAATAGCTCCCCACGCTCATCCGAGATAACGATCTCCGCCTTCCACCGCCACCTGTTCTCCGCCACATACTCAATTATCTGCTCCCCAAAGTGATGCACATTAATCACTATATGGTCCACCCCACCCTCCGTCAGGTGCTCCACGGCACGCTCCAACAGCGTCTTGCCGCACACCGTCACTAACGCCTTAGGCCGCGTGTCTGTCAGCGGAGCCAAGCGCGTGCCAAGACCCGCCGCGAATATCATCCCATTCATTGCTGCTCCACATGCTTGAGTTCCACCTCCACGCCCGGCCACGTCTCACCTATCCACCGCGCCACATTCTCTGCGCAATATACCGACCTGTGCTGTCCTCCCGTGCACCCAAAGCTCACCATCAAGTCCGTAAACCCTCGCTCCACATACCTCTGCACACTCATCCCCACCACCGTCTTCACGGCGTCCAAATAACGCGTCATAACCTCCTCATGCTTCGCAAAATACTCTATCACGTCCACATCACGTCCCGTGCTATGCCTATACCTCTCCTCCCTGCCAGGGTTCGGCAACGCCCGGCAATCAAACACATGCCCACCACCATTGCCACTGACATCCGCCGGTATCCCATGCTTATACGAGAACGAGAACACACGCACCTTCAACTTGCCCCCTGCACCTATCGCCTTCAACTTCTCCGACGACACCACACTCTCCAACACCCGCATCAACTCCGGCACCTTGACGTCCGGCCTATGGTTCTTCAATATATCCCCAAGGTTAGCCAACGCGAAGGGTATGCTCTTCAAGAAGTGCTGCTTGCGCTCAAAATACCCCCTGTAACCATACGCCCCCATAGCCTGCATAATCCTTATCATGCAATAGCCATAGTAATGCCTGATGAACGCCCCAACCTCATTATTGCGCAACCTGCTCGTGTAGAACGCCAACAACTCATTGCGCGCCGCACTCGGTATATCCGCCTTAGCGTCATACAGCAACGACGCCACGTCATACTGCCGAGCTCCACGCCGCCCACCCTGATAGTCTATGAACCACGGCTCACCATCACCGTCTATCATGATGTTGCGGCTCTGAAAATCCCTATACATGAAATACTTGCAATTAGCCTGAAGCAGATAGCTTATGAACACCTCAAAATCCGCCTCCAGCTTAGCCTCGTCAAAGGCTATCCCCGCCAACCGCAAGAAGTAGTATTTGAAGTACTGCAAGTCCCACATCATGCTCTGACGGTCAAAGTCCGACCGAGGATAGCACAACCCGAAATCCACATGCTGCCGCCCCTTGGCCTGGAACTCTATAAGAGCGGCAAGCACCCTCTTATACGTCTCCTTAAGCCGTGGCGTGAACGCACCCTCATTCTCCCTGCGCTCACTGTTTATCAAGTCAAAGAGCGACACGTTTCCCAAGTCCTGCTGCAAATACACACCCGCCTCCTTATCCTCACCATATATCTCCGGCACACGCAACCCCGCATCCCTTAGCCCCTTGCTGAAACTCAAGAATGCCACATTCTCCCTGTCATTCTCGCCCAACACGCCTATCGCCTTGCGCTCACCATCACTCAGCCTATAATACGCCCTGTTCGACCCCGAAGGTGGCAACTTCTCCACCCTCGGCGTCACGTCTCGCCCAGCCCATGCGGCAAACAGCCCGCACAGCCGCTCTATTCGTTCTCTGATTTCCATATCACTCCTTGTTATCCACACCCACAATATCCATCTCCCCTATCACTCGCCCACCACCACATATCTTCTCTATCACATACAGCACATAGCGTATGTCCACCGATATGTTCCTGCTCCGCTCAGCGTCAAATTTGTAGTCCGATGCTATGCCGTTCCATATCCGGTCAAAGTTCAACCCTATCAACTCTCCCCTGCTGTTCAATGTCGGGCTGCCACTGTTGCCTCCCGTGGTATGCACGCTCCCCACAAAGCACGTGTGCAGCGTCCCGTCCTTGTCCGCCCAACGCCCATAGTCTCCCCTCAACTTCTCCTTAACGCCCTGCGACAACGCATAGTCCTCTATCCCCGTCTCATTCTTAGCCAATATCCCCTCCGCGTCGGTATAACACCTGTCCACAGCCTCTATCCCCGTCCGCGGAGCCTCAACCTTGCCGTATGCCACTCGCATCGTGAAGTTGGCATCGGGCGCAATAAGGCTGTCCGGCCTGAGCTCCATTAGCCGCTTAGTATACTGTCTCTTCAATTCGTGCAACTTGACCTCCGCCGCACTGTTGTCCTCCCTCTTCTCCCACATCACCTCCATTAACGCCTCCGCCAACCTCACCGCCACGTCACCACTCACCCTGTCCCTCGCGTCACCACTCCTCAATGCGTCCACCATAGCCTCCTCACTCCCGAACACACCGCTCGTGACCTTCATAGCCAACTCCTCCCCACTCTTCTCCCTCACCATCTCGGGCAACTCCCCAACGCCACTCTCCTTCAACGCCTTGAGCCCAGCCTTCAGTGTCTCCCGCTCCGCCTGCATGTCTATATGCCCAAAGTACTCCCTCACCACATCCTCTATCACGCTGCGCTCCACGCCCTCCCTCATCATACGCTTCACCCTCATGGCCATCATCAGCGTCCTGCTGCCACGCCACGTGTCCTGCATCAACCGCCGCGTGAGCTCCGCACCCACATAACGCTCATCATACACCCCGTCTATCGCACCCAATATCGAGTCCATACGCACGTCACCTCGCAACACCCTCTGCTCCTCACGCATCCTCCTCACTATCCCCGCCCTGTCGGTGCAATCTATCTCGCCCGCCGTCCTCTTCTTGCCATTGGCTATGCTCGAGTAGTGGCTCGCGTAGTCTATCGCCGTCTTGCGCTTCGCCTGCATCCTCACCTCCAAAGCCGCCATCTCCGCCCCGCGCAACGCCACAACCCCCGGCCACACCTTCTCGCGCAACGCCTCGACAGCCCCAGCCGTCAGATACTGGTTCGTGGTGCCAGGAAATCCCATAACCATGGCGAAGTCCCCCTCCTCCACTCCACCCGCGTTTATCCTCAAACTCTTCTTCGGCCTATATGGCTTATTATTCGCGCTATATTCCGCCGGCTCATTGTCCTCCCCCGCATAGACCCTGAACAATGTGAAGTCCGCCGTATGGCGCGGCCACACCCAGTTGTCTGTCTCCCCACCAAAGCCACCCAACTCTCCAGGAGGCGCCACAACCAACCTCACGTCCCTGAACACCTCATACACCATCAGTATGAACTGGTTGCCATAATACATCTCCTCCACCTCCGCCTCATATCGTCCCCTCTCTGCCGCCGCCACGCATATCCTGTTCACCGTCGCCGTGTCGCCCAGGCTCTTCACCCTGTCGCTCACATCCTCCATCCGCACCAAATGCCTGACCTCCAACCCCTCACACGGCAACTCCTCACGCAAACTCTGCGCCGCATACCCCTGCGCCATCAAATCCCTCTCGGGCGTGCTGAGCGCGCTCACCGCATCCTCCCCACAATGATAGTTGGTCAATATCAACCCGCTCTCCGACACCATCTCGCCCGTGCAGCCGCCACCGAATATCATCACAGCGTCCTTCAGGCTCGACCCGTTAGCGTCGTATATCTGCTCCGCCGTGAGACGACCGCCCGTCGCCTGGATGTCCTCTATATTCGCCCCTATAAATATTGGCAGCCACATCCCCGGCCCCGCCAATGCGCACACCGCTACCCCAACAATGCACCACACCAACACTAATGCTCTCTTCATCATAACCATGCCCTCCCTATTTGCCCAATGCGCACAACTCCGCATAGAGCCGCTGTGTGGGCAGCCCCATGACGTTCTGATACGATCCCTCTATATAGTCTATCCCCACCAACCCAATCCACTCCTGTATGCCGTATGCTCCCGCCTTGTCCAGCGGTCTATACTCCTCCACATAACGATCTATCATCTCCTCACTCAACACCCGCATCGTAACCTTCGTCTCGACAGAGAAACTAACGCGACCACCCTCCTTCACTATGCACACCCCCGTTATGACCTTATGCTTGCGCCCGCTCAACATCCTGAGCATCCTCTTGGCATCATCCACGTCGTGTGGCTTGCCCAATATCACCTTGTCCAGCACCACCGTGGTGTCAGCCGTAATCACCACGTCGCCCTTGCGCATCCCACCCACATACGCGTCAGCCTTCTCGTTGGCTATATATTCCGCCACGTCTTTCACGTTCATCGTCTCGGGATACGTCTCCGCTATCCCCTCCTTCACCTCCACATCAAACTCCAATCCCATCTCCTTGAGCAACTCCTGCCGCCGCGGCGAGCCACTCGCCAATATCAGGCGCATGCCGTTTATATTCTCTGACATCTGTTTCATCCTAATAAGTTGTTTCTTCACTACCTTAAATCCCGCAAAGTTACGCTTTTATTCTCTTCGCCCCCCATATTGAACGACCCCACTCTCACCATCCTGCACCCCTCCTGCCCACCTCCCACTGTTCGTCTCTCTGCCACAAAATGTCACACTTGTGCGCCCCTCTCTGCCATATCGTGTCATCTCGCCCCCATCTTACCCTATCCATATCAGCTTTTGTTCCAATCGCCCACTACCCCCCCCCATTTTGTCGTTTATCACCTCAAAAGTGTCATTCGTCACTTCTCAGATGTCATTTCGTCAAAAAGTGAAGTTTTCATCACCACCGTTCAAATATTTTACCATAACTTTGCTCCCGAAGGTTGACGGATACTAACGTTCGTCACCTTAGTGAACTTTTTAACCCTTAATCTAACTAACGGAATGAAGAGAAACATTCTCTACGTGTCGCTCGCCGCAGCTATGGCAGCGACAAACCTTACCGGCTGTATCGATACCGACGAGCCGGAAGGCATCCTCGCCCTCCGCGAGGCCAAGGCTTCTTACATCAACGCCCAGGCAGCCAACGAGACCACCCTCGCCAACGCCAGCGCAGCCCTCACCACCGCCCAGGCAGCAACAGAGAACGCCAGGGCCAAACAACAAGAGGCTCTCGCCAAGCAGAGTGAGTATGAGGCAGCACTCGTCGAGTACGAGGTGAAGATGGCCGAGCTCACCTATCAGAAGCAACAGTCGCTCGACGCTATCGAGATCGCCCAGGCTCAAGCCGACGCTCAAACCAAACTCCAAGAGGCAGCTAACGAACTCGCAAAGGCTAAAGCCGAAGCAGAGCAGGCAGCTCAAGAAGCCGAGACAGCACTCCTCAAACTCAAGGCACAGTACAACCAGAGCCTCGCCGACCTCGAGACATCTTCCGTAGCCTACGAGAACGCCGTCAAGGCCAACCAGTCCAACCAGACTTTCCTCGACACCAAGACTGGCCAGTACCTCACGATCGCCTCCATCAAGAGCAAGTACGACGATGCCAAGGCTGCATACCGCACCGCCACCACCAGCGTCATCACCTACACAGAGGCTCTCACCGAGGCTCTCAAGACCAACACCACAGATGCATACAGTGCCTCTCGTGACTCTCTCAACGAAATCGTCAGCCTCAACAAGGCTCTCAACAACGCTGAACTCGCTCTCGTAGAGGAAGAGAAGGTACTCGAGGTCTTGAACAATAGTCTTGAGGACGCTAAGGCCAGCAACTTCACCTCCGAGGCTGACTATCAAGCCAAGGGGGGTGAGTATCAGCTTCAACTTGTAGAGATCGAGACCAAGATTGCCGAGAATGAGGTAGCTCAGGCAGAGTTCGCAGTAAAGCCCGAAAAGGAGAAGGTAGAGCTCCAGGGGCAGATTGACGCACTCGATGCTCAGATTGACGAGCTCGACGAGCAACTCGAGACCGCTCTTGACGCCGAGGGCAATACCATCTATCCCTACAACGAGACTCTCAACGCAATCCAGGCTAATATCAACGAGGCAAACGACAGGGTCAATGAGATTAGCGACGACTACCAAGCAAAAGTAGACTCTATCAACGAGGAGTACGCTTACTGGAAAGGAATAATCCTGACTTGGAAAGACATCACTGTCTCCAACTACTCCGAGATTGAAGGTGTCATTTTGGATGTTATCGGTTGGAACAACTTCCTCATTAAAGTAGACGAAGACAACAGCGTCCTAACCATCAGCGATGCGAATAAGAGCAAGTACACGAATAAGTTCATTGCCACAACTTCTGGCGGCTACGACCAGCTCACTACATTCACGGATAGCGAAAGCAACAAAATTAGTTACACAATGTGGATACCTTATGGTAATGAGGATGTTTTCTTCACATTGCGCACCACCATCGACAATGCTGTGAAGGCATACAAAGACGCAGGCGCACCTGCAACCGATTCCAAGGCTTACAAGGCTCTTGTTTCTCTCCAGTCCAGCATAAACGGAATCTATGCTGACGCTGAGAAGGTGACAGAGGCTAAGGATGATGCCATTGCAGCCCTCACCCTCGACTTCAACACAAACAAGGCTAACGAGCTCAACGAGCTCACCCTCAAGACCATCCCAGCCCTCAACGACAAACTTGAGGCCGCCAAGGAGCCTATCAATGACAATATTACCGCTCTGGAGAACCAGAAGCTCGACCTCGAGCGCGAGAAGAGCGCCATCGAGACCACCGACGCTACCCTCGAGAAAGAGTACGCTCTCCTCAACGCCGAGAAGACAGCCCTCGAGATTGTCATCAGCGCTTACACAGGGACAGTTAACGGTGTCATAGAGGATATCGAGGATAATATAACAGCACAAGAGTACGCTATCGCAGAGGCTAAGAAGGACATCGAGGCCGCTGAGCTCGACATCGAGGAGTTCTACGACCTCGCCGACTACAACGAGGCTCTCCGCGCCTTCAGCGTTGCCAAAGCTACGAACAAACTCGACGATGCCACCGAGGATCTCGAAGAGGCCGAGGAGCTCCTCAAGCACTACGAGGCTCTTCTCCAGACTTCTATCGACTCTCTCACCTCAACCGAAGAGTAATCCCTTAACCCGACCAGCATGATTAGAAGTTTTTGCGCTTCAGCACTGCTTCTCGCCCTTATAGCCGCTCCTGCCACAGCGCAGGAGCAGGCCAAGGACGCCGCCGGTCAGTTTCAAGTATCTCTCGTCCTCGGCAACAACACTATGTTCAACCAGAACACCAGTGAGTACCTCTTGCCCGAATATTATGACGGGACGACAACACCAAGCATCGGCATCGGTGGTGACGACGTCACCTCGTCCGACCCTGGACTATACTTGAACCTCGGCGACCTCGGAAGCAACAGCCTTCTCAACATGGTCGGTGTCCAAGGACGCTATTTCATCACCTCTAATCTCGATGTCAACCTCATGTTCGCCGCCAACATAGCAGCGACACCTAAGAAAGACTACATCGAGGGTGATAATACTATCTCGGACATGGCCATACCGGCCTCCCGCGCCATAGAGGGCCGCCTCAAGACTAACATGACGGCCACCATAGGCGCCAACTGGCACTTCAGCACGAAGTCTGACAAGATATCTCTCTATGCCGGCATCGCCGTTGGCGGGCAATTCGGCAAGATCGTCACCACACGTCCCTATACCGACAACGACGATGTAGCCATACTGACCCCATCGACCCGCGCAGGACGCATCTGGGCTCTCCAAGGCTCTCTCGTGGGTGGCGTAGAGTTCCTCCCTATACCATGCCTCGCTCTCGGCATCGAGGTGGCCCCCGCGGCCTACCAGTTCAGCCAACTCGAGGTATACCCCAAGGGCTACGAGACCTATGTCGCGCAACATCACGACATCAAGTTCTTCGCCACGCCGAACCTCAAAATCGGCTTCCGCTTCTAAGAACCCGTAACCTGAGGAGGAACTCCCTTCCTTCAGACTATACAACCCCATAGTACCGAATCCCGAGGTGTCCCCTCGGGATTCTTTTTTATGATATCAAGGTGAGGTAACTGTCAGATGTAAAGACGTTGCTTGGAAGGTCTCAACCCTAACGGAAACCCACGCATGTAGAGACGTCCGCCCGCGGCGTCTCCACATTATTCCTCTAACCACACACGAGGAGTAATGCGCCATGCGGCGCATAGAGGCGGCCGTATAGTTGCAACGAAAATCATTTGTTTACAATAACTCCTTATCAATCAACACATTATAGCGCACATTCCTGCGCAACCGACCTCCTTAACACTTTATTTTCGCGTATTAACACAAAAATCGGGAAGTGGGGGTATTCGTCACACTCACGACTGAAAAATGGGCGATGCGGGAGGGGGATGTGGGGCGGAAATTTGAAGGAAGGGTGTGGTTTTGGTGGTTAAACATCGTCCGAAAAATACATTTGTTTTCTTACGAGGAAACGGAATCGGGGCGCGGAGCATCTGGCATGCATCCGCGGAGCATCGTTGGAGCATCCTGGGAGCATGCATGGAGCATGCAAGGAGCATCTGGAGGGGTTGGAGGGGTGGTCTTGAGGGGTCGTGCCGCCATGCGTCCATCAGCCTCCTAAAATTTCCTTATCTTTGCCAAAGAATCGAGATTCAATTCCAAATGCCACAAGCCCAACTTCAGAAGTCACACGCCACCAAGCACCGCCGAAGACGCTGGGCGGCAGTGCTCATCGGCATCGCCATTGTCGGCATCGCCATCATGGCCTTTCTGTTCTGCACCGTGCAAGGGCGGCACATTGTGCGACATATTCCCATCCTGAACCGCATAGCCCTACATTTCCTTGACCGCCCCGTGATGCCCAAGGCTGATGCTTTCGGCATCGACATATCGCGCTACCAGGGCGATATTGACTGGGAGAAGCTGGGGACGATACCATACAGCCCCTCGCGGCGGAAGCAGTCGCTCTATGCCATGCAGTCGGAGCCGATAGCCTTCATCTTCGTCAAGGCGACGGAGGGCGCGGACTATGTGGATCCCAACGCCACGAAGAACCTGCCCGCCGTACGCAAGCGAGGCATACCATGCGGCGCATATCACGTCATGACGCTCGCAAGCACCGACAAGCAGGCACGCAACTTCATCAACAACGCCAATCTGAGACGGGGCGACCTCGTGCCAGTCATAGACATTGAGGATCAGATACTTGGAGCAAAACCCGTGGGGCAGGTGATAGACTCGCTCACTAACCTGTCGGGTCATCTGCGGCGGAAATATAAACGCCACCCCATCATCTACTCGTCCGCCAAACTTGCCGAGAAGCTGCGGCTGCACGCCAAGCTGCCCAACAGCCCTTTGTGGATTGCACGATATAACGCCACGAAGAGGCCCGAGCACGCCGATATATGGCAATTTTCGGACATCGGGCTCGTGCCTGGCATTGACGACCCGGTGGATCTTAACGCCTTCTACGCGTCGCGTTACAAGCTGACGGGCCTCACCATCAAATAAATTTTCTGGCTTTTAGGACGCACATCACTGCATATCACAAAAATTAGCACTACCTTTGACTTGCGTGCCACGTTAGGTACCACCACAAACTCTTGCCAATGCGATACCTGCTAATTCGCAATACGCGCCTGGCCAACCTACCACCCGACCAGAAACCAACATCCGTCCTCCTATGTGACGACCGTATCGTCGGCATAGGTGCCAATCTTCAGCACCCCCTCATCGACACTGACACCATCGATGCCAACGGACTATATACCCTCCCAGCGATAGTCGACATTTGCAAGCCGCAGCCTGAGCGTTTCACGCCCGACCTATGCAAGAGCCTTAATTTTGAGAACATAACGGCTGGCGTCACCTCGATCATGACGCTCTCGAAGGATATTGAGGAGAATATCGCCAACTTACAGATGGCCAACTGCAAGCTCCTCAACTACGCCTATCACTTCCCCCTCAGGCAGGTCACGGAGGCCAACCAACGGCGTTTCCGTCACCTGATGATTACCCACGGCATTGCCACGGCTATGCTGCGGTTTGGCGACGACGCTAATGCGGATGTGGCTAACCTTCAGCACAATATAGACGTGGCACGGGCTCTCAACCTGATGGTACTCTACGACTTCCGTAGTCTGCCCGACCCGCTTGACCGACTTGTGCATTTGCAGACCCTTGCCGACTTGCTACGCGAGAATCCCACTAACCGCGCCTTCATACTTGGCGTTGAGACGGAGCGCGAATTGCAAGTGATATGCGACCTGCGCAAGACAGTCGATGCCAAGGCGCAGCTGTGTCTCAACCCCTTCGACCCTCCCACGCCCGACGTGCCACGCCTGAGCCATGACCAGATAGCCGACACTCTGCGCAACGCCCGATGGTCGTCGTTGGGCCTTGGGTTCAGTGCCTCGCGTGCCGTGAAAGAGGGTTGGCCCGACACGGCGCTGGAGATTGTGTCGCGCAACCGTTTGTCGCTCATAAACTCGCTTGCCGCAAGTAGGCCGCTCACGCCTGCCGAGCTTGCCGAGTTCGTCATAGAGCGTCCCGCCGAGTTCGTGGGTCTGCGCAATCCTATGGCTAACGTCGCGGAGGGCATGTCGGCCAACCTCATACTGTGGAACGCCGATTTTCACGATGAGGCAACCATAGCTCCGCCGGAGTCTGAGCCTGTGCACCTGAAGTTCTCGGGGCATATCGACTATGTCATAATGAACGGTCAGCTTGTCATGGGCGAGCGTCTGATACCCAAGCGTATTTGCGGCACGTCGCTCTATGCACGCCTCGTGTAAGGGACTTCGCATTATACGAATTTCTCCAAAGTTTAACACTCACCATATTCCTCATTATCAACCGCTTAGGGTTATCACCCCTCTCGTTCAACACTTTTATTCCTCTTTTAACGCCATTCTTTGCTCCATTCTGCGCAAGGTGCATAACTTCGCGTCGTTCAACTTCTTCTGCCATGCCCATCAGGCGGCTCCCCTAAGGCGTAGAGCCTCACCGCCCCGATGATTCGCAACGGCCGCTCCCCAGACGATGCGTCTACGAAGGTCACCCCTCCCCGACTTTCGACATGGCAGAAGAGAAATAATTCCTAATGACAAAGAACAGTTTAATTTGCACAACTCTGCTCGCCGCGGCAACACTCATCTTCACGTCGAGCAAAAAAGAAAACGAAGAAAACTTCTACATCGACGAGCTTCAGACCCTCGCACACGAGTCTCTCGTCGCCGGTCAAGAGCTCAACCCCGACTCTCTCGACGATAGCATGGTCATCGTCAGTTTCTGGGCTTCGTACGATCCCGCATCGCGCATCAACAACTACGACCTGCTCCAACTATCCGACAAGTTTGCCGACACCCGCTTCGACAACTCCAAGGGGCTCAAGGTCATTTGCGTCTCACTCGACACGTTCCGCTCCCCTTTGCTTCACGCCATTAAGGCCGATGGCACAGACTGCTTTTCGCATATCTGCGACCTCCAGGGCGAAGACTCTCCCCTTGCGCACAACTTCGATGTCAATCGCCCCGTCAACCTGCTCTTGAGCCCTGACGGACGCATCCTGGCACGCGACTTCGGCACGTCAATCATCGCCTCCACACTCGAGATGCTACGGCAATAGCCCATCTCGCTCCACCACAAACACCTAACATTTAAACACCATGACCCGACCCCTCACAATCGTTCTCTACCTTCTCCCCACACTGCTCCTATTTGCCTCGCCTGCGCTATCGCAAACCAACGCGCTCGTAGGTAAGCATGCCCCAGCCATATCCGCCACGTCGCCCAACGGCCAGCCACTCTCGCTCGATGACCTCCGCGGCAAGGTGGTACTTGTTGACTTTTGGGCCTCATGGTGTGGTCCATGTCGGGCGGAGAATCCTACGCTTGTCAAGGCCTATAAGGAGTTTCATAAGAAGGTCTCCTCCAAGGGTAACGGGTTTGAGATATTCAGCGTGTCGCTCGATGTCAATAATGACCGATGGTCGAATGCCATATCTGCCGACCATCTGTCGTGGCCTTACCACGTCAGCGACTTCAAGGGTTGGCGTAGCGCACCTGCGGCGGCGTATGGCGTGCGGCAAATACCATCTAACTTCGTCATAGACAAAGATGGCAAGGTCCTCGCGGCTAATCTGCGTGGCGATGAGCTCATCCAGTTCCTTGAAGCCATCTTCGACTGACATTTTGTCACATTCGTCATTCCTCATACTGGGCGACCACTTAGGCCGCCCATCTTCGTATGTCAATTATTCCCATTCTCTGACAAATAGGCGCAGCGATACCACTTTGGCAACTATTTTGCCCTACCCCACAACGGTTTTCATTGCCCTTTAACTCTCAATACGATTATGGATAACACACAAGATAAACAGCCCGAGGCTAAGCCCGAAGACGCCAACCAAGCTCAGAACACTCAAGAGCAGCCCCAGCCCGAGCAACAGCAGGAGCAGCCCCAACAAGAACAACAGTCGGAGCAACCTCAAGCCGAGCAACCACAGCCCGAGCAGCCCAAAGCAGACGAGTCGGACGAACTCAAAAAGCAACTCGCCGAGCTTAACGACAAGTATCTCCGCATCCGCGCCGAATACGACAACTATCGCAAGCGCACGGCACGTGAGAAGGCCGACCTCATAAAGAGCGCAGGCTCCGACATCATCACAGGCCTGCTCCCCGTCATCGACGACTTCGAGCGCGCCCTCGCCCACATGAGTGATGCCTCGGACGTGGCAGCCGTCAAGGATGGAGTGAGCCTCATACTCAAGAAGTTCAACGACTATCTCGCAAAGCGCGGTGTAACGGTCATCGAGACCAAAGAGCTGCCCCTCGACACCAACGTCCACGAGGCGATAACCATGGTTCCCGCCCCCACGCCAGAGATGAAAGGCAAAATACTCGACTGCGTAGAGAAGGGTTATATGCTCGGCGACAAGGTGCTGCGTTTTGCCAAAGTCGTCGTCTGCCAATAGTTTACTCTCAGAAAGGAGATCCGTTGCTTTATGGCAAAAAGAGATTACTACGAAGTACTTGGCGTATCTAAGACCGCCACGGCCGACGAGATAAAAAAGGCTTACCGTCAGCTGGCCATCAAATATCACCCCGACAGGAATCCCGACAACAAGGAGGCCGAGGAGAAGTTCAAGGAGGCTGCCGAGGCCTACGATGTGCTCTCCGACAAGGACAAGCGTGCCAAGTATGACCAGTTTGGCCATGCCGCATTCGACGGTGGCGCAGGTGGTGGCTACTACGGTGGCGGTGGCATGTCGATGGATGATATTTTCTCACACTTCGGCGACATATTCGAGGGTATGGGCTTCGGTGGTGGCAGTTTCCACTTTGGCGGTAGCTCGTCCCGTAGCCGTGGTTCGCGTGGCTCCGATTTGCGTGTCCGTGTGACGTTGTCACTCAAAGACTGCGCCACGGGTGTCGAGAAGAAGCTCAAAGTACGCAAGCAAGTGCCATGTAGGACGTGTTCTGGCACAGGTGCCAAGGATAGCAGCTCCATAAAGACCTGCTCGCAATGTAAGGGCGTAGGCTACGTCACGCAGGTTGTCAACTCCTTCTTCGGACGCATGCAACAGCAGTCCGTATGCCCAACTTGTGGTGGCAAGGGTAAGACCATAACCGACAAATGCCCCAAGTGTGGTGGCACAGGCACTATGGCCGACGAGGCTATCGTCACTGTCAAGATACCCGCAGGTGTCGAGGATGGCATGCAGCTCAAAGTCACAGGTGCCGGTAACGCGGCTCCCAATGGTGGCACACCGGGCGACCTTCTCGTCCTTATCAGCGTCCAGGAGGATGACGTCCTCCAGCGCGACGGGTCAAACCTCATCTACCACCTCTACCTCACCGTTCCAGAGGCTATCCTCGGCACAGAGGCGGAGATCCCCACAGCCGACGGCAAGGTCAAGATAAGCGTCGAGCCAGGCACACAACCCGGCAAGGTGCTACGGCTCAAAGGCAAAGGTCTGCCCGAGATAAACCGCTCCACGCGTGGCGACCTCCTCATACGTATCGACGTATACATCCCGCAGAAACTCTCGTCCGACGACAAGAAACTTGTGGAGAAACTCGCCGACAGCCCAACCTTCAAACCATCGGCTCAAGAGAAGGCCTCCTTCTTCCAACGTGTCAAGCAGATGTTCAGCTAACCCCAACCGTTAGCTAACCCATATCAGCCGTGTCATTACCCAATGGCGCGGCTTTTTCGTTGCCTACATTCACCTCGCTCCGTCAAATAAAAATCCTCACTATTTTCCTCATCCCCCACATTTTCCCTCTGTTGAAATTTCAATACAGACAAATATAAATTAACTTTGCAACCACATTAGCCACGTGCTAATATCACAACACATTCACGACAATCAGGCTCAGCCCACGACATCCTCGTCCGCCAAGCCCCCTAAAATACAACTGAGTTACATGGCTCAATTCAACCTCCAGGGCTCTATTGCCGCCCTCGTGACGCCATTCAAGAAAGATGGCTCCATAGACTACGAAGCCTACGACCGTCTCCTCGACTTCCACCTTGCCAACGGTACTGCTGGCGTAGTCGTCTGCGGCACATCGGGCGAGACACCGACACTCTCCGAAGAGGAGGATGCGCAGATGTTCCGGCACTCCGTCGAGTATATCAACCATCGCATGGTCGTCATCGGAGGCACGGGCTCCAACAGCACCGAGAGTTGCGTCAAATACACCCGTAACGCCGCCGAAGCGGGCGTCGACGCCGTCCTCACCGTAGGTCCCTACTACAATAAGCCCACCTCCGCAGGCATGTATCTCCACTTTGCCACAGTCGCCAAGGCAGTCAACATCCCCATAATACTCTACAACGTCCCCGGACGCACTGGCTCTGCCATTAAACCCGACGTTGCCCTCCGCCTGGCGCACGACTTCCAAAACGTCGTCGGCATCAAGGAGGCCACAGGCAACCTCATGAACATTGCCACCCTCATAGCAGGACGTCCCGAAGGCTTCAAGGTTTACAGCGGCGACGACAACATCTCCATGCTCTCCAACCTTCTCGGTGGCGACGGCTGCATATCCGTCCTTGCCAATGTAGTCCCTAAGGATTTCGCCCAGCTCATGACTCTCTCCATGCAGGGCAACGCCATAGAAGCACGTAAACTCTTCTACAAATACCACCGACTCATGGATCTCCTCTTCATCGAGTCCAACCCTATCCCCGTCAAGGCAGCCCTCGCAGCCATGGGCATGATGAACGAGACCTACCGCTCTCCCCTCTGCCCCATGGAGCCACAAAACCGCCAAACCCTTATCGACGAGCTGCACAAACTCGCCATAATCTAACCT
>CAZPPW010000031.1:11074-20196 GCA_964588595.1 uncultured Marinilabiliaceae bacterium | reverse complement strand
AGGCTAACCTCGAAAGCCGGCACATCATCAGCATCGTCGGGACGCGCAAAGCCACCCCGCCCCACCCTCACCCCAAGTGCCCCAATACTACTCCTTCGCCAACGTCCCACTCTCACAAAGCGTCCTCGCCCGCACCTCCAAAGCCGCCATGGCCGAAGAGTGCGCACAATCCATCTACTCCCTCCGCGCCGCACGCCTCGCCCTAATCTCCGCCACTCCCGACAACCGCCTCCCCGACGCCGGCAGCCTCTCGCAAGCCCTCGACAACATCGACCTGCTCGAAAAACAACACCTTGAGCTCTTCGCCGGCCACCGCGACACACTCATCATCACCAAGGTCATAGAAATCATGCCCGACTACAACGGTGCCAACAGCACCGTCCCCATACGCTTCTCCGAATCCGCCGGTTTCCTCGACGCCATGGACCTCAGCGGCAAACCCATCTACGTCGACCTCGAGTTCGACAACTCCGCCAAACTCAACGAACTGCCCACAACATCCAAACAACGCTCCAACGAACCCCTCAACGGTCTCTTCTACATCATCCCAGGCAACGTCACCGTCAAAGTCCTCGACCGCAACATACCACTCGCGCAAGTCAAAATACGTTGCACCCAAAACGGACAAGTAGCCTGCCTGCCCGCCACGCAAATGCTCTCCAACATCATCTCGCTCGACCACGCCACAGGCGCCATAATATCCATCTCCCCAATCTCCCGTTAACACCTTAACCTCGCTCTATCATGGCTAAAATAGACAACTCCAACCTCCTCTCCCTCCAACCCTCACTCCTCTGGCAACACTTCCGCCAACTCACTCTCATCCCACGCCCCAGTGGCCACGAAGCCGCCGCACTCGACTATGTCGCCAGCGTCGGACAATCCCTCGGACACGAGGTCATCCGCAACGGCGGCAACGTCATAATCCGCGCCAAAGCCACACCAGGCTACGAGAACCTCACACCAGTGATCCTCCAAGGACACTCCGACATGGTCCCACAGAAGGACAACAACTCCCCCCACAACTTCACCTCCGACCCCATCGAGACCATCATCACCGACGGCAAAGTCCACGCCAACGCCACCACCCTCGGCGCAGACAACGGCATAGGACTCGCCGCCGCACTCGCCATAATTTCCGACCCCTCAGCCGCACACGGCCCACTCGAAATACTCGCCACCCGCGAGGAAGAGACAAGCATGGCTGGCGCCTCTGCCCTCGAACCCGACATCCTCAAAGGCCTCATGCTCCTCAACCTCGACTCCGAAACATTCGGCGAAATATACATCGGCTGCGCCAGCGGCATTGACGTCACAGCCACTTTCCAATACGCACGAGTCGAAACAGCCGACACCGACGTCGCCATACAACTCTCCCTCGACGGACTCAAAGGCGGACACTCCGGCATGGACATAAACCTCGGACGCGCCAACGCCAACAAACTCATGGCGCGCTTCCTCAAATACTCCGCCGCAAACTACGAGAGCATGCTCGTCTCCTTCAACGGCGGCAATATGCGCAACGCCATACCACGCTCCGCCTCAGCCATCGTCACCATCGACGAGGAAGACTACGACGACTTCCTCGAGGCCGTCGATGAGTTCGAGGATATGTTCCGCTCCGAATTCTCCTCCACCGAACCTCAACTATCCTTCACAGCTCAAAAAGTCAAACTCCCCGCCACCGTCATCGACGAGCAGTCCGCCGACGACCTTATCAACGCCCTCCAAGGCGCCCCCAACGGTGTCATTAAGATGAACCCCGACCTCCCCGGTCTTGTCGAAACCTCCTCCAATATGGCCATCGTCAAGACCAACAACGACTCCATAACCGTCAACTTCCTCGTCCGCAGCTCCATGGAGTCCGAACGCGACGATGTCTCATCCTCCATCGACAGCATCTTCCGCCTCGCAGGAGCCGAAGTCGAGACTTCCGGCGAATACCCAGGTTGGAAACCCGACATCCACAGCAAGGCTCTCGCCACAGTCAAGTCCACCTTCAAAAATCTCTACGGCTCCGAACCCACCGTGACAGCCGTACACGCCGGCCTCGAGTGCGGCATAATGGGCGAGACATACCCCAACTGGGACATGGTCTCCTTCGGCCCCACAATATGCCACCCTCACTCCCCCGCCGAGTATGTCGACATCAACAGCGTAGCGCAATTCTACAACCTCCTCCGCGAAACCCTCAAGAACATCCCCCCAATGAAATAACACCACGATGAAACTCTCTTTCCTAACCCTGCTCCTCGCCATCCTCGCCACAGCCTGCGTTCCCACAAGCCAGTTCCAAAAAGCACAAAAGGCCACGGCCGACAACCAACGCAAGATAGAGGAACGCGACGTCACCATCGACCAACTCAAAACCCAAATAGGCGAACTTCAGTCGCAAATCGACAACTGGAAGTCCGAGGCCGATAAACTCGCGCAAGACACCGCACTCGCCGGCGTGCGCAACCGCACCCTCTCCAACCGTCTCGACGTCCTCCAAAACGACCTCGCCGCTCTCGCAGCCAAGATGGGCGATGTCCCCGAATACCGCTCCCTCATGAGCCACCTCTCGCAAATGCAAGATGAACTCGTCTCAAGCAACGATAAACTCGTCAACTCCGAGAAGAGTCTCGAAGAAAAGAAAGCCCTGCTCGCCGAAGCCAACAAAGCACTCGCCGATAGCGAGAAGCAACTCCAGCACAGCAACGACCAACTCGCCTCACAAAGCCGTGAACTCGAGTACCAAAAGCAATCACTCGAGGACAAGAATAGGCAACTCGAGGAACAACGCGCCGAGATAGAACGCCAAGCAGCCCAACTCCGCGACCTCGAGTCCCAACTGAAAGCTAAAGACGAAGCCATGGCTCAACTCAAAAACACCATAGCCTCAGCTCTCGTCGACTTCAACCCCGACGAACTCACCGTCGTCCATAAAGACGGCAAGGTCTATGTCTCACTCGAAGAAAAACTCCTCTTCGCCTCAGGCCAATACGATGTCAACAACAAGGGCATAAGCGCATTACGCAAAATAGCCGCCGTGCTCAAAGATGTCAAGTCCGACATCGACATATCCGTCGAAGGCCACACCGACAACGTCCCCCTCCACGGCCAAGTGATCGAAGACAACTGGGACCTCTCCGCCAAACGTGCCACATCCGTCCTCCGCATCCTCGTGGCAGGCGGCGTACCACAAAACCGCATCCAGGCTATCGGACGCGCCGACACAGCACCCGTCGCCGACAACGCTACCAACGAGGGCCGTTGCAAAAACCGCCGCACAGAAATCGTCCTCACTCCCAAGATCGACCAAATCCTCAAAGCTCTCTAACGGCACACAATGAAGCCCCTCCTGCTCTCCGTAGCCACGCTCCTGCTCTCCCTCCTCCCCTCTCCAGCCACGGCCACAGCCTCCGACTCCTCCTTCGTCAAGAAGGGCTTCTCCTTCGGCATCCTCCCTGCCATATCTTTCGACTCCGACCTCGGCTTCCAATATGGCGTCCTCTCCAACCTCTACTGGTATGGCGACGGCTCTCGCTACCCCGCCTACGACCACTCCCTCTACGTCGAGTGGAGCCGTCACGTGGCCGGCACCATGCTCTGCCGCCTCTACTACGACTCCCCCATGGCGCTCCAACAACTCTCCACAACCCTACGCCTCACAACCGACTTCACACTCCTCCGCGACCTGCTCATGGATTTCTTCGGCTTCAACGGCCACCAATCCGTATTCAACTCCCACTTCGTCAACAACGATAACCCACTCTACCGCTCCTCAGCCTTCTACGCACACCACCGACGCATGATCCGCCTCATGGCCGGCGTGCGCCACGACTTCCCCAACTCCCGCCTCTACTCACAATTCGGCATCACTGCCTTCAACTTCCTATGCGGCCCCGTCCGCCGCAATAAACTCCAACATCACGTCCCCGACACACCCTCACTCTACGACCTCTACATCCAATGGGGGGTCATCCCACACGACGAAGCCACAGGCGGCACCAACACCTTCTTCCGCCTCGGCATAGGCTACGATTGCCGCGACAACGAAGCCTTCCCCACACACGGATTCACCTCCGAACTCCTCCTCGCCGCCGAACCTCCACTATTCACCTCACACCCCAAAGGTTTCCTCCGACTAACCGTCAATCATCAACACTACTTCCCCCTCGGCACACCCAACCTCGTCCTCGCACTACGCCTCACAGCCCAAAACCGCCTCGCCGGACACGTCCCCTTCTACCTCCTCCCGCACATCACCACCAACTATCTCCGCTCCTCCTCCTCACAAGGCCTCGGCGGCTCCAAAACCCTACGCGGCATAATGCGCAACCGCATAGTGGCCGACGGCATCGCCATGGCCAACATCGAACTCCGATGGCTCTTCTCCCGCTTCCAACTTCTCAACCAGCAATGGGCACTCGGCATAAACGCCTTCTCCGACATGGGCATCACCACCCAGCCCTACCACGTCGACACCTCACATGTCCCCGACGACCAACGACCACTCTTCTTCCGCCACTCCCCCCACGATGTCCTCCACACCTCCCTCGGCGCAGGCCTCAAAGTCCACATGAACGCCAACTTCATAGTCTCCGCCGACTATGGCCACGCCCTGCGCTCCGACGACGGCTCCGCTGGCTTCTACATCAAGATGAACTACCTCTTCTAAACTCTCCCCACGACCCTATAACCTCTCATTCCCAATGTCTAAAATCATAGACTTCATCCGCAACTGGACTCTCCCCCTCGCAATGCTCTTCGGCACGCTCTTCTACGTCGCCTTCCATTGCCTCGACTTCCTCGCTCCACTGCACCCCTACGTGTGGGCACTCGACAGCGTCCTCACCCCTGGCTTCATCTTCATGCAGCTCCTCCTCACCTTCTGCCGTGTCAACCCGCGCCAATTCCGCGTCCGCCGATGGCACATCTACCTCCTCCTCTTCCAACTCATCGGATGCACCGCCTCCTACTTCGTCCTCGCTCCCATATCCCCCACACTCGCGCAAGGCGCCATGGTCTGCATGATATGCCCCACAGCCACCGCCGCAGCCGTCATAACCACCAAACTGGGTGGCAACGCCGAGACCCTCATCACCTACACCCTCATGGTCAACATCCTCGCCGCCATCTACGCCCCACTCGTCTTCCCACTCGTCTACTCTCAAGGCGGCGTAGCCTTCCTCCAAGCCTTCCTCCTCATCCTCAGCAAAGTATTCCCACTCCTCATCTTCCCCTTCCTCCTCGCGCAACTCTTCCGACTCCTCATACCCTCTCTCCACGCTTGGCTACGCGACCACTCCTGGATGGCCTTCTACATCTGGGGCATGGCCCTCGCCATGGTAATGGGCAAAACCGTCAAAAGCATCGTCGACGACTCCGACGACCTCATGCTCGTCATATCTCTCGCACTCATCTCTCTCGCCACCTGCGCCGCACAATTCCTCTTCGGCAAAGTCGTCGGCGGACACTATGGCGAACGCATCACCGCCGGACAATCCATAGGCCAGAAAAACACAGTCCTCGCCATCTGGATGGCACAAACCTACCTCAACCCACTCGCCAGCGTCGCCCCTGGCGCCTACGTCCTCTGGCAAAACATCATCAACAGCTACCAACTCTGGAAACAACGCAAACACCAATCCACCACCCCGCACCACCCCAACTAACCCCCAGTTGTACACCCGCCACCCCCATCCCCTCAACACCACCAGGCGTGCTAACCCACCACGGCAACCTCCCGTTGTACAGACGATGTCCACATCGTCTCTACGCCGAAGGCGTGCTAACTAATAGTTGTACACCCGCCGCCCCCATCCCCTCAACGCCGCCAGGCGTGCCTAACCCACCCCCACACCCTCTCTCTCCCCAAAACCCGCCATTCGTCAATCCCACTCTACCATTCGTCAAAAATTGGACGATTTATGCGATTAATTTGCCAAACGATTATACCTTTGCGCCCCGATGCGGCACGACTGATATTCGTAAACTGAAACATCATAAATGCCGCCAAGAACAAAACCTAACAAAATGAAAGAAGTTTTATTCGCAGCGTTCGCATCATTGTGGGCGCTCGCCTCTTGCACAGAAGATGTGCTGGAGAGAGACACAGCCGAACAGGAGACTGCGTCGGCTGTGGTCACGGAGGATGATGTAGCCAGCTCCAAGAGCAGGTTTGCCCAAGTGCTTTCAGCGGCAGTTGCAGAACATCGCGAAGTGCGAGAATTCCTCAAGGCTGAGGCCTTGAAAAAATTCGACAAGAATTACGATGTCCTCTATCTATCTGCTAAGGATCAGATGGTGGGTGAGTCTACTTTCGAGCAGATCTTGGCCTCGTATTCGTCAGCCGAGGAGATAGAGCAGATTGAGCTCAATGTGCCGCTTTTGAACATATACTTGACGCGTACGGATTTCTTAGGGATTCTTCCAGAGGATTTGGATGTCGATGATTGTTCCACGCCTGTAGCCGTCGAGGAAGGGGACAGCGTGGCTTTTTATAGCGGAGGACAACGCGAGTTTGCGCTGCCTAAAGGAGAAATCCCTGACTGTCATGTTCTCGTCGTGGGAGAGAACACACGAGTGGCGATAGAAGAGCCTACGGGTAATAAGTCTTTATCTGCGAGGAGGTTCAGATTTATTGATGATGCGTTCGACGGGTCTAATGACGAGCAGACATTAAAATCAGTTTCCGTGGCAAAGGCAAACATAGGCCAACGAGCGTTGGACGCATACAAGTTTTTTTATAGCGAAGGCGGTGGAATAACGCAAAAGGGACTTCAGAGAGATTACATTTATCATGGGTTGACTCCCAAGAACACAAAGGGGTCTCTTGTGATGTCGGTCTCAGAGTATATCGGGTTCGTCAAGATCCCTATTAGCGCCATGTATACATTTGCGGACAGCAGATCCTCGAGTAGTGACTATGCTGATCCGTATGTTACAACAGAAAAGATAGATAGGAAAGGGGGAGGCTACACTTATGATGAGTTGGTTAGTAAAGTATGGGCCACAGGGGCGTTTAATTTTATGTTTGAGGTCATAACGGCGAATAATAGTGTAGCGAGTGTGTCATATTTGCCTTTGACCCCAGATGATTTGTGGACAATATCATACACGCACACAAGGAAGCACAAGACGTGGTTTCACCGTACAAGAAACACGTACATAATACATGTTGATAAGTTTGAGCCGAAGAATGTCATACTGAAGACACCCATAGATATGGGAAAGTGGAATGTCGCTAATGAGTCTATCTATCGTTATGTTCGAATAAGAGAGGTAGACAAGGGTAAGGAGGTGACATCTAAGACAGTATTCGACATGGATAAAATGTTGTCATCAGGTTTTAGCGGAGATGTAAAATTGTGTCTGGGGTTAAAGTCGGAAAAGAAGACAGAAGAGAGCACAACAGGCGCAAACGTCAAAGTCAACAGCTCGAACACGATTCAAATCACCAAAGAGGTGACTGAAAAATGGACGGAATCCTCTGAAGAGTTAGGTTTGGTGCGTATTTATTATTACGATCCAATTATTGAGTCAATAACAGGGAACGAGCCTGTCATTCACACATATAATTCAGGTATGGTTGAATTCGGAATTTTCGTAAAATAACCGCAGGTATGCAAACTATCAGAAATATATACACCCTCTTGCTGGCCACGATGTGCTATCTGTGCCATGCCGACGCGAACGCCCAAAACGGATACAACAAATTATCCCTCGCCTTTGAGAGCCGCAGGGCAACCTATGAATCCGACCCGACAGATGTCACAAAGGGTCTTTCCGTGAGCTATATGCGAGGAATCCACCTGCTCAAGACTAAGCCGCTGCTCATGGAATATGGCGCCAAGATGGCATGGACTCATAGCGTCCGCAAGGAGGGATGGCTGTCCGTATCAACGATAAAGACCGATTTCCTGACATTGTCCCTTCCCGTCAACCTGACCTACAAGTTCAGACTATTCAGAGGAAATCTTGATCTCGCCCCTCTCACAGGACCCAATTTCAAATTCAATCTCATAGGAAGTTCTCGAAGTCGCGCAGACGAGGAGGGGGAAGATCTGAACTGGTCAACCAATTATTTGAGCAGGGACGCATACAGCCCAGCGAATATATTCCAGTTCGGTTGGAATATCGGGGTCATGCTTTCCCATGGACCCTTTTCTCTCGGCTACACACTCACGTACGACTTCACACCTTATGCCGACTCGTTGCTCGAAGGACACGGAAAGTTAGGGGGAGGAGAAATCAAAATCGCCTGCCACTCCCTTGCCGTTGGGTACCAATTCTAAGCATAACGAAAGCACAACGCACCACGCCTCGCCAGGACTGAGCATCCCTGGCGAGGCGTTTTTCCGATTTACTTGCCCCCATCCCCTCTACGCCCTCAGGAGTGCTATCCCCACGCGAGCAACTCCCCCCATGTAGAGACGTCCGCCCGCGACGTCTCTACGCCGAAGGCGTGCCAAAACTAATAGTTGTACAGACGCCGCCCACATCCCCTCCCTAAACGCCGCAAACCCACCCCCAAAAACCAAAATTTCACTACCTTCACCCAAAACATAAAACCATGCCCATCCACACCCACACCTTCCCCTCCCCATGCGGCAACATCATCCTCGCCTCCCACAACGACCAACTCTGCCTATGCGACTGGTACGACCACCCCTGCGCGCAAACCAACCTCCGCCGACTCACACGCCACATCCACGAACCACTCTCCCACGAACCCGCACCCGTCATCCTCCAAGCCCGCACCCAACTCAACGAATACTTCACACACGCCCGCACCACCTTCACCATACCCCTCCTCCCCATCGGCACCGACTTCCAAAAACACGTCTGGAACGCACTCCTCAACATCCCCTACGGCGAAACCCGCTCCTACAAAGACATCGCCCTCACCATCCACAACCCCAAAGGCATACGAGCCGTAGCCCAAGCCATAGGCGCCAACGGCCTCACCATCTTCATCCCCTGCCACCGCGTCATAGGCTCCAACGGCTCCCTCACAGGCTTCGCCGCCGGCCTCACCATCAAACACATCCTCCTCTCCTTAGAATCCCACCCCTAACCCACCACCCACCCTCTCACATCCTTCCCAAACCCACCCCCGCACCCCCAGTTGTACA
>CAZPPW010000031.1:0-10974 GCA_964588595.1 uncultured Marinilabiliaceae bacterium | reverse complement strand
ATGTAGAGACGTCCGCCCGCGGCGTCTCACATCATTCCGAACTAACTGTCGCACCCCCCAAATAAAACGGTGGCGTCACGACTCCCTCGTCATGACGCCACCATATTATACTCTTGCCCTCGTGGACTACTTGCCCTCGGGCTTCTTAGCCTGTGCCGGCCCAGCTATCGATTGGCGCATCTGCGTATCCGCCTCCACATTCTTGTAGCGGATATAATCCATCACGCCCATATTGCCGTTGCGGAACGCCTCAGCCATAGCCTTAGGCACCTCTGCCTCTGCCTCGATGACCCGTGCGCGAGCCTCCTGTGCCTTAGCCTTCATCTCCTGCTCCAGAGCCACCGCCATAGCGCGACGCTCCTCAGCCTTAGCCTGGGCTATATTCTTATCAGCGTTAGCCTGATCCATCTGGAGCGCTGCGCCGATATTCTTACCAACATCAATATCAGCAATGTCGATAGAGAGTATCTCAAACGCCGTGCCAGAGTCAAGACCCTTGGCAAGCACCACCTTCGAGATGCTGTCAGGATTCTCCAGCACACGCTCATGACTCTCCGACGAGCCAATCGACGAAACTATACCCTCGCCTACGCGTGCCAAGACCGTCTCCTCGCCTGCACCGCCCACAAGCTGACGTATATTAGCGCGAACCGTCACACGCGCCTTAGCGATAAGCTGAATACCATTCTTAGCCACAGCCGTCACAGGAGGCGTGTCTATAACCTTCGGGTTGACCGACATCTGCACCGCCTCAAACACGTCACGCCCCGCCAAGTCAATAGCCGTAGCCATCTGGAACGTGAGGTTGATGTTAGCCTTATTGGCCGACACAAGGGCATGCACCACCTTCTGCACATGACCGCCCGCAAGGAAGTGAGCCTCAAGCTCATCACGACGTATGCCCTGCAATCCCGCCTTATGAGCCTCAATGAGAGCCTGCACAATGATCGTGGGAGGCACCTTACGGATGCGCATCAGGAAGAGCTGGACGAGCGAGATATGAACGCCCGACACAAGTGCTGAGAACCAAAGTAGGATCGGCACATAGTAGAAGAAGATCGCCAACACGATGATGGCGCCTACCAGAATAGCTATGGGTACAAACATTTCCATAGTCGTGCTTGTTTAGGGGTGAATAAATAGCGAATTATAAAACTATCGCCAGACCCTCACACGAGAGCCTGGCGACTATTAACTCTAATTCTTTTCAGGCTTAGCCAACACAGCGAGAGCAAGCTCGTCAAGCTGCTTCTGGTCAAGCGCGGCAGGAGCGTCAAGCATCACGTCACGCCCAGCGTTATTCTTCGGGAAGGCTATGCAGTCGCGTATCGAGTCAAGACCGGCGAAGAGGCTGACCAGTCGGTCAAGCCCGAAAGCCAAACCACCATGAGGAGGCGCGCCAAACTTAAAGGCGTTCATCAAGAAGCCAAACTGCTGCTGAGCCTTCTCAGGAGTGAAACCAAGAATCTTGAATATCTTCGCCTGAAGCACCGCATCGTGGATACGTATAGAGCCACCGCCCACCTCTACGCCATTGATAACCATATCGTAGGCATTAGCACGTACTGCCGCAGGGTCAGTGTCAAGCAAGGCGTAATCCTCAGGCTTAGGACTGGTGAAGGGGTGGTGCATCGCCATAAGACGATTCTCCTCCTCACTCCACTCATACATCGGGAAGTCAACGACCCACAGGCACGCATAGTTGTTCTTATCACGCAGCCCAAGCTGGTTGCCCATCTCCAGGCGAAGCTCACAAAGCTGCTTGCGCGCCTTCATAGCGTCAGGCCCACTGATGATGAGGATAAGGTCACCCGCCTCTGCCTCCATACGTGCCTTGAGAGCCTGAAGAGTCTCCTGGTCGTAGAACTTGTCGACAGACGACTTCACACTGCCATCAGCCTCAACACGTGCATACACAAGCCCCTTAGCCCCAATCTGCGGACGCTTAACGAAGTCCGTCAACTGGTCAATCTGCTTGCGGGTGTACGATGCCGCGCCCCTGGCACATATAGCGCCTATATACTCAGCCCCGTCGAATACCGAGAAACCATGACCTTGCATCACGTCCTTAATCTCGACGAACTTCATGCCAAAACGCAAGTCAGGCTTATCCGAACCGTAATACTTCATGGCGTCCGCCCATGTCATGCGCAAGAATGGCTCCTTGAAGTCTATCCCCTTGACGCTATGGAAGAGCTCCTTCATAAGCCCCTCGAACACGTTGAGTATATCCTCCTGCTCAATGAAGCTCATCTCACAGTCTATCTGAGTGAACTCCGGCTGACGGTCGGCACGCAAGTCCTCATCACGGAAGCACTTCACGATCTGGAAATAGCGGTCAAAGCCTGCCACCATAAGAAGCTGCTTAAGCGTCTGCGGACTCTGCGGCAAGGCGTAGAACTGACCTGGGTTCATGCGGCTTGGCACAACGAAGTCACGCGCCCCCTCGGGCGTAGAGCCAATAAGCACCGGAGTCTCCACCTCAAGGAATTTGAGGTCAGAGAGATAGGCGCGTATCTTCTGGCAAATATCATGACGCATCTCAAGGTTACGGCGCACAGCCTGACGACGCAAATCAAGATAGCGATAACGCATACGCAAGTCATCACCACCATCCGTATCATCCTCAATGGTGAATGGAGGCGTCGCACTCTCGTTGAGGACCACGAGCTTGCTGGCTATAATCTCAATCTCACCCGTCGGGAGATTCTTATTCTTGCTCTCACGCTCACGTACTGTCCCTGTGACCTGAATGACGTACTCACGACCCAGACGTTGTGCAGCGTCATTCAGAGCCGCGTCACTCTCCGAGTTGAACACGATTTGCGTTATGCCATATCTGTCGCGGATGTCGACGAACGTCATGCCACCCATCTTGCGCGAGCGTTGCACCCATCCGGCGAGTGTAGTCTGCTTTCCTGCGTCAGCAATGCGGAGTTCCCCGCATGTGTGTGTCCTGTACATACCTGTTTTGCGTTTCAAACACTTTGATTAAGCGAAGTTACGAAAAAACAGTGGATAAGGGGAATAATTCCCTCCCAAGAAACTAATTACAAGGGGGTAACCCATGTAAACCCTCACACCCCATGCCCTACCCGCCTTGGTTAACGTCCTTGACTAACGGTCGGGGGGTGCACATGTAGAGACATCCGCCCGCGGCATCTCCCCTAACCCGAAGGCATACCAACCCCACACAATAAACCATCGGCCAGTGTAAAGACGTTGCCCGGAACGTCTTTACATTACAATAAAACGTCTCCCTCACCCACCCACAAAAAAACAATCCCCCCGCCAGCTTCTTGCCAGCGAGGGGACTCACTATATGTTCACTCTCTGTTCCGAGAGATTGGCTCTATTGGCCGAGATAGCTCTTGAGGAGCTTGCAACGCTGCCCTTGGCGCAGACGACGTATGGCCTTCTCCTTGATTTGGCGCACACGCTCACGGGTCAACCCGAACTTCTCGCCTATCTCCTCGAGCGTCATCTCCTGACACCCGATGCCGAAGAAGGACTTCACAATGTCACTCTCACGCTCAGGGAGGGTGCTCAATGCGCGGTCTATCTCACGCGACAAGCTCTCATTGATGAGACCACGGTCAGCGTTAGGAGAATCCTGATTCACGAGCACGTCAAGAAGGCTGTTCTCCTCACCATCAGTGAAGGGAGCGTCGACAGAGACGTGGCGACCCGACACACGGAGAGTATCCTGCACCTTGTCGGCTGGGAGGTCAAGTTTCTCAGCAAGCTCCTCTGCCGAAGGCTTACGCTCATTCTCCTGCTCAAACTTGGAGTATGCCTTGTTGATCTTGTTGAGTGAGCCCACCTGATTGAGGGGCAGACGCACTATACGGCTTTGCTCAGCAAGAGCCTGAAGGATAGACTGACGAATCCACCACACGGCATAGCTGATGAACTTGAAGCCACGTGTCTCATCAAACTTCTCCGCAGCCTTGATTAGGCCAAGGTTACCCTCGTTGATGAGGTCAGGAAGGCTAAGACCTTGGTTCTGATACTGTTTTGCTACTGACACTACGAAACGGAGGTTGGCTTTGGTAAGCTTCTCGAGCGCAGCCTGGTCGCCTTGCTTGATACGCTGAGCCAGTTCAACTTCTTCATCGACACTGACGAGCTCCTCTCGCCCTATCTCTTGAAGATACTTATCCAGTGACGCGCTTTCGCGATTGGTAATAGATTTTGAAATCTTAAGTTGCCTCATTGTTTCAGGTCTCCACTTGATTTTTTGTTGTAGTCCCGCAGTCGGAACTGCGAACGCGAAGTTAAGCAAAAACGATATTCATGTCGTTGCGACATAATGCCTTTCTGCCTTCGCATGGTATTATTTAATGATTTTTTGCACACCAAACCCGCCCTGCCATGTTTTCTATGCCATGGCGGGGCGAGGTCTGATTGAGTTGTTGTCTATTCTATTGCAGGTCGATAGCAAAATATCTCACTTGTCCGTTGGGATATACACCCGACAGGAAGAGTCCGTCGGAGGCCGAGGCTATGACTTGTTGAAAGTCACGCACTGTTGTCAGCGGCACACGGTTGGCTTTGGTTATGATGAAGCCCTCACGCACACCTGCTTCTTTGAGCTTGCCACTCGAGAGGTTGGCTACTCGCAGACCGTAGCGTATGCCTATCTGTTGAGCCTCGCTATCGGTTATGGGGACAAGCTCTGCACCAAGGAGTTCAGTGTCAGTCCCTTTGACGATGCCAGTTGTCCCACGTAGGTTGCGGAGCGTCACGATGACCTCTTTCTCCTTGCCATCGCGTATGAGGGTGAGCTTCACAGAGTCACCAGGGCGATGTTGAGCCACACGCGACTGCAAGTCTGGCACGGAGTTCACTGCCTCATCATCGATCTTGACTATCACATCTTTCTCCTGTACTCCCGCCTCTTTTGCCGCGCCTCCATCAGACACTCCAGCCACAAATACGCCTTCTGGCTTATTAAGTTTCAAATCTTCAGCTTTTTGTGCGTCAATTTCCTGAATCGTGACGCCGAGCAATGCGCGTTGCACCTCACCGTAGGTCATAAGGTCCTGCGCCACCTTCTGCGCTATATTGGCAGGCACGGCGAATGAGTAGCCAGAGAATGAACCCGTCGGCGAGGCTATGGCGGTATTGATGCCTATGACCTCACCACGTGTGTTGACAAGCGCACCACCACTATTGCCAGGATTCACGGCTGCGTCAGTCTGTATGAACGACTCAATGGCCATGTTCGATGTGTTGATGCCCACATGACGACCTTTAGCCGACACTATGCCCGCCGTGACCGTGCTGGTGAGGTTGAAAGGGTTGCCAACAGCAAGCACCCACTCTCCAATATGCACATTGTCCGAATTGCCGAACGCGAGAGGCTGAAGCCCATCAGCGTCTATCTTGACCAGGGCTATATCGGTCGTAGGGTCTGTGCCAACAAGTGTGGCGTTGAAACTCCGCTTATCGTTGAGCACGACCTCTATCTTGTCGGCATTGTCTATGACGTGGTTATTGGTGACGATATATCCGTCGGCACTGATTATGACGCCCGAACCTGCTCCCTGCACAGGCTGACTACGTTGCTGCCGCCCCATGCCTGGGCCAAAGAAGAAGTCGAAGAGGTCCGAGCCACTATATTGCTGTTGCTGCGACTGCTGCGTGACCTTGATGTGCACAACACTGTTGACGGTCATCTCGGCCGCCGTGGTGAAGTCGGTCGGAGCCGCCTGACCGTAGGCTACGCTATGAGTGGGTACTTCCACCACCGTGGGTTGCGCCGCCGGTTGTGCTGCCACGTAACGCGAATAGAGGTATGCGCCAAATGCTGCGCACGCGAGGCTGGCCGCTGAAGCCAGGAGGTATTTCTTGATTTCCATATCGCTCTGTATTTTGTTTGACGCGAATGTGTAGACAATCGCGAGTGCGAACAAACATTTTCAACAAGCGAGCCAAACTGTTCTACGAAAGGGCAAATAAGACAAAAAGTCACATTCATTGAAAAAAAGGCTACGCTGACGGAGGGCGTACGCCATATATGCGTCAAAAGAGTACCTTTGTTGTGAGAAACAATGCGATAGGCATTAAAAGCAAGAGATATGAAACTACTGTTGTTGGGCCTTGGTGGGCCAGAGATTCTCGTCATAGCCATACTGGTGTTGCTGTTGTTCGGTGGCAAGAAGATCCCCGAGTTGATGAGTGGCATCGGCAAGGGGGTCAAGAGCTTCCGCGACGGCATGAGCGGTGCCACGACCATCGAGGTGAAAGAGGAGAAGAAGGGAGAGAATGTAGAGAAGGAGGAGAAGAAAGAAAAAAAGGAGGGAGAGTAGTCTGCCAAGCGGTGTGACGTGATGGGCGAGGAAGTCGAGAAGACATTTTGGGAGCATGTTGACGATTTGCGAGGACTGCTTGTGCGGTCGTTGCTTGTCGTAGCCGTGGCTACCGTGGTATGCTTCTGCCTGAAGGACGTGATATTTGGCATCGTGATGTGGCCGTCACGTCCCGACTTCGTGCTATACAAGATATTCAGCGGACTTGAGCCGCCCGACCTAAGCGGAGGGTTGATAAACACCCGTCTGTCGGGGCAGCTGATGATGCACTTCAAGGTGGCGCTTGGCATGGGGCTATGCTGCTCGGCTCCCATCGTGGCGTGGATGGTGGCGCGCTATTTGAGTCCGGCACTGTATCCTAACGAGCGGCGGGCGCTGGGCATGGCGTTTGCATGGGGAGCCGTGTTGTTCGTCATAGGGGCGGCACTGGCGTATGTGCTGATCTTTCCATTGGCATACCAGTTTTTAGCCACGTACGAGGTGACATCGGAGGTCACTAACATGATCACCTTGGAGTCCTACATAGACAACTTGCTGATGATGTGCCTCATGATGGGCGTGCTGTTTGAGTTGCCTATGGTGGCGCGGGTATTGAGCGGCATGGGATTGCTGACGCGCGGCGTGATGCGCAAATACAGGCGGCACGCGATAGTGGTGATAGTGGTGTTGGCGGCCATAATAACGCCTACTACCGACGCTTTGACATTGGCGTTGGTGAGCCTCCCCGTTTGGATTCTTTATGAAGCGAGCATCCTTGTGGTAAGGAAATAAAGGTTAACTTCGCGTCGATTAATAGAGTAGCGGCTCAGGTGACTCTCACTCACTTGGGAAACCGCCGATGTGGAGGGGCTGTGAAGCCGCAAAACATCGGGAAACAAACAAAACAAAGCACATAAGAATGGCAAACATCGTGGCAATAGTGGGTCGGCCTAACGTTGGCAAATCCACTCTGTTCAACCGCCTTATTGGCACTCGACAGGCAATAGTGGACGAGGTGGCAGGCGTCACCCGCGACCGTCAGTATGGCAAGGTTCAGTGGAACGGCAAAGAGTTCTCCATAATCGATACCGGAGGCTACGCAAACAACTCAGACGACATTTTTGAAGGGGAGATACGCAAGCAGGTGAAGCTCGCAATAGACGAGGCTGCCCTGGTGCTGTTCGTGGTCGACGTCATGACAGGCGTCACAGACTACGACGACATGGTGGCCGACATGCTGCGCAGGGCTCGTAAACCCGTCCTCATCGTGGCCAACAAAGCCGACACTGGCGAGAAGATGGCCGGCATGCATGAGTTCTACAAGTTCGGCCTCGGCGATATATATGCCACAAGCGCGGCTACTGGTAGCGGCACGGGCGACTTGCTCGACAAGATACTGGAGATGTTGCCCGACGACGTGACAAGCGACATCGACGACACCCTCCCTAAGTTCTGCGTCGTGGGACGCCCTAATGCGGGCAAAAGCTCAATAATCAACGCCTTCATAGGTGAGGACAGGAACATCGTGACCGACATAGCCGGCACAACGCGCGACAGCGTCTTCACCCGATATAACAAGTTCGGCCGCGACTTCTACCTTGTGGACACAGCAGGCTTGCGCAAACGCAACAAGGAGAAGGACGACATAGAGTTCTACTCTACCATGCGCAGCGTCAGGGCGATAGAGAGCTCCGACGTGTGCGTGCTCATGCTCGATGCCACACGTGGTCTCGAAGCCCAGGATAAGAAGATATTCAGCCTCATAGAGCGCAACAAGAAGGGCGTAGTGGTGGTAGTGAACAAATGGGACCTTGTCGAGAAGAGCAACAACACGATGAAGAAGTGGGAGGACAATATCCGTGCGGAGTTCGCTCCCTATACCGATATACCCATCATCTTCACGTCCGTGCCAAACAAGCAGCGCATTCATAAGGTCGTGGAAGAGGCTTGCCGCGTGTTCGACAACATGAAGAGGAAAGTCGGCACGGCACAGCTCAACGAGTATCTGTTGCCTGCCGTCGGAGCTTACCCCCCACCCGAGACTAAGGGCAAGGTGGTCAAGATAAAATACGTCACGCAGCTACCCACGGCATTCCCCACCTTCGCGTTCTTCTGCAACCTGCCCCAGTATGTGCGCGACCCATATAAACGTTTCTTGGAGAACAAGATACGCAAGGAATGGGACTTCTGCGGTGTGCCTATCAGCATCGTGATGCGCAAGAAATAACTTACAGCATGTCCGCAGTGGGCGATATGATAACGGGCCTTATCCGCAAGCCTCGCATAGAGCGTGAGGCGGCGTTGGCTGTGGACATAATACTAAGCATGACGCTGGCTACCTTCCCTGGGGTGTTTGGAAAGGTGGCCAGCGTGGCTTACTTCCTGCTGCGCGACAGCTGGGGTGGTGGCATGGGAAAAGGGTTGTATGGCTTGGTGATTGTCAGGGCGGCAGATGGCGCACGCGTGGGATGGCGCACAGCGTTGGTCAGGAATATGCTGATGCTGCTGCCCATATACGACCTTGTCGACATATATTATTTCGTGGAGAGGGGACGGCGACTGACGGATGAGTGGCTTGGCACGGAAGTGAGAAAAACCGTTGTGGAGTCCAATAAGGAGGGGAGAAATGGAGATAAGGTGGACGAGGAGGTAGACGAGGGTGCGGAGGGGTAGAGAAAAGTGCTCAGTATAGTCCATTAGGGGCGGTTGTCCACCTAAAGAAAATTTTTGTCCACCGCAAGGATGCTCATTTTGTCCAACTTCGTATTTAGAAATGTTAAGTCAAGGGGTTAGTGACTGGTTAAAATTTAGACACTTCCCCGGCAACCATTGTAACAGAATACGAAATAAAGGCTAATGATACGAGAGATAAAGACCTGCGCAGCGATAGCTATTGCCATAGCGTTCACGGCATGCGGCGGACATGGTGCCGCACCAGAGAACGCTCCCAACGGGCCCGACAGCATGAGGATGGCGCCACCCGACTCTACACATCGACCACCACGACCAGAGTTCGACCCTAAGCGTCCATGGGCGCACGACCCAGTTATCGCCATCGAGGGTGACACAGTATACGCCTTCACCACAGGACATGGCATACACCAGTTGCGCTCCTTGGATCTTGAGACATGGGAATTCGACGGCCCATGTATAGAGGAGCTGCCCGAATGGGTTAAAGAGCGCAACCCGACGGCATCGTTGCACCTATGGGCTCCCGACATAATATATCATGGTGGGTTGTGGCACCTGTTCTACTGCTCGTCAAACTTCGCCACAAACAAATCCGTCATAGGTCATTTGACAAACAAGACGCTCAACAGGCGCAGTGCGGCATATAAATGGGAAGACAAAGGACTGGTATTGCAGTCCGTTCCAAACAGGGACTTCTGGAACGCCATAGACCCCAACATAGCGATATGCGCTGATGGGTCGGCATGGATGGACTTCGGCAGTTTCTGGGGCGGCATAAAGATGGTGAGGTTGAGCGACGACCTGAGCCAGATAGCCGACCCGCAAGAGTGGCACACGATATCTGCGCGTCCCAAGATGATAAACCCCGACGACACATCAGAGAAGCCAGGCGAGGGAGCGGTAGAGGCACCATTCATATTCAAGCACGACGGTTGGTTCTACCTTTTCGTATCGTTCGACTATTGCTGCCGAGGCGAGGAGAGCACGTATCACGTGGTTTGCGGACGCAGTAAAGATATCCGTGGCCCGTATGTGGATAAGTCGGGCGAGAGGATGGATCTCGGTGGCGGCACGAGAGTGGATCTGCCTGCTGCTGACAACGAGCGGTACGTGGCATACGGTCATTGCGCCATGGCAACATTGCGTGGTCAGGATTATATGGCTTTGCATGCTTATAAGCGCACCGACGGTCAGTCTGAACTCATCTTGCGCAAAGTGGAATGGGGCGACACGGGATGGCCCACGTTGCGTGGTGAGTGAAAAAAAGTGCGAATAACGCTTGGAGGGAAGAGAAAAGTAGTTATATTTGTAATGAGCGAACGAGAAAAAGCCGCATCGGGTATTTGATCGTTAAACTCAACATTACAAACTTAAACGGGCGACGCTTAATCGTTACGAAGGCGGGCTTCGCCACCGTAAGGTGGTTTCGCGATAGTGCGGCAGGGAGATTACTGAGTAGCGAGGCACCCAAATCCTATCTTTAGGAGTTTAAACATCCAACATGATGCGGCCCATTATAGATTCCGCCCGAGGTCTCCACACCTCGGGCGGAATGTTTTTTTGTCCACTTGACAAGTCGCACCCACACATGTACAGACGATGCCCGCGGCGTCTCTACGCCGAAGGCGTGTTAACCCTCACGAGCAACCCACGCATGTAGAGACGTCCGCCCGCGGCGTCTCCCCTAACGCCGTAAGGCGTACACCAGAACCTACTGTCGGAGGGCCAGTTGTACAGACGATGCCCGTCTCAACGCCGTAAGGCGTGCCACACCCCCCACGCCGCACCTAACAGTCAGCAGCAGTAAAGACATTCTCCAAAACGTCTTTACTGCTATATGGAAACTCACGAAATGCATCAGGTTGGCCTATTGGGTTGGATTTTTTCAGAAATCGGGCTTTGTTAGGGTTGGATTTTTGAAAGTTCAGGCAGTTGTTAGGGTTGGATTTTTGAAAGATGATTATATTTGCTACTGGAAATCAACAAGATA
>CAZPPW010000030.1:4927-20465 GCA_964588595.1 uncultured Marinilabiliaceae bacterium | reverse complement strand
GAGTATTTAGGGGGAATTTTTGGAGGATATGTGGAGGGTGTGGGGATAGTGGGGGGAGATGGGGGTGGGGTGGGAGTGGGAGTGTGGGAGGAGGGGTTTGGGAGGTGTTGGGGAAGTTGTGTTGGGTGTGTGATGAATTGAAAAATGTTGTATATTTGCGTTCGCTAAAATGACTTAAGGAGAATCAGCGTTGATGCCGTATGGGGCGTTGGTCGTTGTCTCGGGCGGTCGGTAATCAGATAATAGCCTATGTTTCAAGATGTATTACTCGGTTTTCTTGGTAAGACGGTAGTCTTAATACTTTTGTTTAGTGTTCCCCCACTTGTTTTGAACCTTATCAAGTCTGTCCGTCAGGGTAGCAAGGCGAGCAATATACCGTATTCGACGGCGGAGTGGATAATTTTGTTTGCCGTTTACGCGATAGGGTTGACGTTTTTCGTGCTCTGGGTGCTGGCTTAGTGTAGCTGGCGCGGGGTGCGAGATGGCATAGGTCGGGGCTTGCTGGCTGTTGGGGCTGGCAGGTCTCGATTGTTGTGGTGTGTGGTGGCGAGGGTGTGTGGTGGAGGAAGTTGGGGAGTGGATAGGGGAACTTAGGCGGTTGGAAATGCGTATATTCGCGTGAAAAGAAGATAGTGATGAGCAAGCGATATGATGTGGTGCTGTCGATAGCGGGTAGCGACCCGAGTGGCGGTGCCGGGATACAGGCTGATATCAAGGCGATATCGGCTATGGGGTGTTATGCGGCTACGGCGATTACGTCGGTGGTGAATGAGAACACTCAGGGTGTGTATGGGGTTCATGATGTGCCTGTGGAGTTTGTGGTGGGGCAGATATGCTCTGTGTTGGATGATTTGAATGTGGGGGCGGTTAAGATTGGCATGCTGCATTCGGCGGAGCTGGTGCGTGCCGTGGCTGGGGTGCTGCGGGAGAAGGGGGTGGGGAACGTGGTGCTTGACCCGGTGATGGTGGCGACGTCGGGTGGAGATTTGATGATGAGAGAGGCTGTGGAGGTGGTGAAGAGTGAGTTGGCGCCGTTATCGACGGTTATCACACCTAATATACCGGAGGCTGAGGCGTTGCTTGGTGGGAGGAAGATTGGGGGTGTGGAGGATATGAAGGAGGCGGCGTCGGAGTTGACGGATTTGGGTACGTCGGTGTTGTTGAAGGGGGGTCATTTGGAGGGGGATGTGATGATTGACGTGTTGTGCAACGTGGGGACTATGGAGAGGTTGGAGTTGCCGTCGGACAGGGTTAGGACGCGGAATACGCATGGCACGGGTTGCACGTTGTCGTCGGCGATAGCGGCTGGTCTTGCTCGTGGGAGGGGGTTGACATCGGCGGTGATTGCGGCTAAGGAGTATATGAATGGTGCGATAGCGGCTGGTGCGGAGTATGAGATAGGGAAGGGTCATGGGCCTGTGTGTCATTTCTATAGGATGTTGGAATAGCTAATGTCAGAAGAGGTAAAGGGGCTGGCTGAGGGCCAGTTTGAGGATAATGAGCGGGTTAATGTGTATGGTGCCCGCGAGCATAATTTGAAGAATATAGACGTGTCGTTGCCTCGTAATGCGCTTGTGGTGTTTACGGGTATGAGTGGCAGTGGCAAGTCGTCGTTGGCGTTTGACACGATATATGCGGAGGGTCAGCGTCGGTATATAGAGACGTTCTCGTCGTATGCGCGGCAGTTTTTGGGAGGGTCGCAGAGGCCTGATGTGGATAAGATTACGGGACTTAGTCCGGTCATATCGATAGAGCAGAAGACTACTAACAAGAATCCGCGGTCGACTGTTGGGACTATCACGGAGATATATGACTTCTTGCGACTGCTATATGCGCGGGCTGGTGAGGCGTATTCGTATGAGACTGGGGAGAGGATGGTGAAGTATACGGAGGGTCAGATATTCGACATGATAGAGACGGGGTATGATGGTCGGAAGGTGAGTTTGTTGGCGCCGTTGGTGAAGGGGCGTAAGGGACACTATAAGGAGCTGTTTGAGCGGATATGTAGGCGTGGGTTCATATATGCGAGGGTGGATGGTGTGATTAAGGAGGTCATGCCGGGGATGAAGTTGGACAGGTATAAGGTGCATTTCATAGAGTTGGTGGTGGACCGGATAGCGGTGCGTAAGGCGGTGGATGGTTCGGATGGTACTGATGGGAAGCGGTTGAAACATTCGATAGACACGGCGTTGCAGATGGGTAAGGGTGTGATGATGGTGCTGGATGCCGAGGATGGTGGGTTGAAGTATTTCAGTAGGCAGTTGATGTGTCCTACGACAGGTATTTCGTATCCTGAGCCGGCACCTCACTCGTTCTCGTTCAACTCGCCTCAAGGTGCGTGTCCGAAGTGTAAGGGCATGGGTCATTACGCGTCGGTGGATGCGAGCAGGATAATACCCAATGGCAAGTTGAGCATAGCGGAGGGTGCGATAGAGCCGTTGGGTAAGGCTAAGAGGAATTTGATATTCGCCCAGATAGAGGCGATAGGGGACATATATGGGTTTGACTTGAATACGCCGGTGGAGGACATCTCGGAGGAGGGGCTTGACGCTGTGCTGTATGGTACAACTGAGCAGTTGCACTTGAAGGATGACCTTGGGTTGCCGAGTAACTTCTTCCCGTCGTTTGATGGTATCGTGAGCTATATAGTGTCGATACAGGACCAGGCCACGTCGGCCAAGGAGAAGAAGTGGGTGGAGCAGTATATATCGGATGTGGTGTGTCCGGAGTGTGGTGGGGCTCGTCTGAATAAGATGGCGTTGAACTTCAGGATAGACGGGAAGAATATAGCGGAGGTGTCGGATATGGACATGCTTGAGTTGTCGGAGTGGCTTAATGGGCTTGAGGACAGGTTGGATGGTAGGCAGCGGTTGATAGCGGCAGAGGTGTTGAAGGAGATACGCAGCAGGGTGGGGTTCATGCTGGATGTGGGGTTGGACTATTTGTCGTTGAGCAGGAGCGCGGTAACGTTGTCGGGTGGTGAGAGTCAGCGTATCAGGTTGGCTACTCAGATAGGGTCGCAGTTGGTGAACGTGTTGTATATACTTGATGAGCCGAGCATAGGGTTGCATCAGCGGGATAATGTGAAGTTGATAAACTCGTTGAAGCATCTGAGGGATATAGGTAACAGTGTGATAGTGGTGGAGCATGACAGGGATATGATGTTGGCATCGGACTACTTGGTGGACATAGGGCCTGGTGCGGGTCGTAAGGGTGGTTATGTCGTTGCGGCTGGCACTCCTCAGGAGGTTATGAAGCAGGACACGATGACGGCGGCATACCTGAATGGTAGCCGTAGGATAGAGGTGCCGAGCGTGCGTCGTGAGGGTAATGGTAAGTTCTTGACGTTGAGGGGGTGCAGGGGTAATAACTTGAAGGGTGTGGATGTATCGTTTCCGTTGGGTAAGCTGATATGTATGACGGGAGTGTCGGGTAGTGGTAAGTCGACGCTTATCAATGAGACATTGTCGCCTATATTGAGTCAGAAGATATATGGGTCGTTGAAGGACCCTATGGCGTATGACTCGGTTGAGGGGTTGGAGAATGTGGATAAGGTGGTGACGGTGGACCAGTCGCCGTTGGGTAGGACTCCTCGGTCGAATCCGGCGACATATACGGGAGTGTTTGACGACATAAGGAAGATATACGCCGAGTTGCCGGAGTCGAAGTTGAGGGGTTATAAGAGTGGTCGTTTCTCGTTCAACGTTATAGGTGGCAGGTGTGAGACGTGCAGGGGTGCGGGGGTGCAGGTTATAGAGATGAACTTGTTGCCTGATGTCATGGTGGAGTGCCCCACGTGTGGCGGTAAGCGTTATAACAGGGAGACGTTGAGCGTGATGTTTAAGGGTCAGTCGATAGGAGATGTGTTGAAGATGACGATAAACAAGGCTACGGAGTTTTTCGAGAGTATACCGGCGATATATAACAAGCTCAACACGTTGCGTAGTGTGGGTTTGGGGTATATAACCCTTGGTCAGCCGTCGACTACGCTGTCGGGTGGTGAGAGTCAGAGGGTGAAGTTGGCTACGGAGTTGGCTAAGCGAGACACGGGGAGCACGGTGTATCTGCTTGATGAGCCTACTACTGGACTACACTTTGAGGACATAAGAATCTTGATGGACGTATTGAACAAGTTGGTGGATAGGGGTAACACGGTGATAGTCATAGAGCACAATCTGGATGTCATAAAGATGGCGGACTACGTCATAGATATGGGGCCTGATGGTGGTCGTGGTGGTGGCACTATTGTGGCGCAGGGTACGCCGGAGCAGGTGGCAGAGTGTGAGCGTAGCTATACGGGTCAGTTCCTGCGTGAGGAGTTGGCACGTTAGGCGTTGGCGCGAGGTCAGAAATTGGCGGGGCATATTATGTGCACCGCTTTTTTCGTATATGGGTGAGTGAAGGAGAGTTCGTTGGAGTGGAGCATGAGACGGGGGCCGAGATGACCGTAGAGGTTGTCGCCGACTATGGGGCAGTTAAGTCCGAGTGGGCTGGCGAGGTGCACACGTAGTTGGTGTGTGCGTCCTGTCAGGGGGTGGAGGAGTAGTAGTGACGTGGTGGAAGTGGCGGATATGAGGGAGTATTGGGTTATGGCTTCCTTGCCGCGTATGAAGTCGACCATTTGTCGAGGTCGGTCGTCGATGTTGGGTATGAGGGGTAGTGAGATGGTGCCAGAGGGTGAGTTGGGGTGCCCTTCGACCATGGCGATGTAGGATTTGGTTACTTGTCGTGACTCGAAGAGGGATTGTAGGGCGTGGTGCGTGTCTTTATCTTTGGCTATTAGGACTATGCCAGAGGTGGGCATATCGAGGCGGTGCACGTAGCCAGGGCCTGATATGTGGCGTATGGAGCGTATGAGTGACATGAGGGAGGGTTGTGAGGGGTCGTCGGATACGGTGATGAGCCCGTGTGGCTTGTTCACGGCGAGTAGCCATTGGTCTTCGTAGAGGATCTTTATGTCGGTGGGGGAGTATGAGGAGGTGAGTGGGTCGGGTGCGACATTGAAACCACGTAGCATGCGAGAGAGCAAGGGGCGGCATTTTTGGTTGCAGGCGGGATAGAAATGGCCGTCGATACGTATCTCGCCCTTGGGGGAGTTGCCTATCCAGAACTCGGCCATGGATATGGGTTGGAGGTTGTTGGCGAAGGCGTAGTTGAGGAGTTTGGGGGCGGCGCAATCGCCAGTGCCAGCGGGTGGAATGCCTTTGCCTGCGGCGAGGAATATGTCGCGCACGCTTATGAGTGAGCCATCGGCACAGTGGGCTTTCATGCGGCTGAAGAGCCATCGTTGCAGGACTATGGAGCGGTGGTGACGTTGAGCTTTTAGGGCGTTGGTGTCGGCGTCGTATGTGGCTATTTGGTTGGTGATAAGTGTGGTTTGGGTGTTTAGTTTGGTGCGTTGGCGTTTGAGTTCGGCTTTCTCGAATTGGCTTTGGCGGTTCAGCTGGTCGGCGAGTTCGGGATGTTGTGTGCGCAAGGTTTGGCGTTGCAGTCGGTTGGCGTTGTATGTGGCGGTCAGGGAGTTGAGGATATGAGTGTTGTGGAGGGTGAGGTCGGCGAGTTGTTGGCGTAGGGAGAGGATATGTGGGTCGGCTTCACGTTGCGCAATAAGGGCGTTGAGGTGCGATATGGCTTCCTCCTCAACTTTGAATGTGGAGCCTGGGGTGTCGAAGGTGAGTAGTGGAGGGACGAAGTAGGGTTGTGAGGATTGACCGTCGAGCGTGCCGGAGAATGCGGCGAGGAAACCGAGGTTGTCGTTATGGTCGTGGCAGATGAGAACGCCGAACATCTTGCCGTTGCGGGCATCGGCTATGAGGTTGGGTTGTGATTGGAGATGGCGGGTGAGGAGTAGGGCGGCCTCTTGCGCAAGGGGGTCGGGTGTGTATGCGAAGGGGAATGTGAAGGGAGTGTCGGAGTGGGGCAGGGGATGTTGGGACAGGGGGTGGAGGTAGGACATGGGTATATGATATTGCACGTGCGAATTTAGGCTATAATCTTCAAAGAGTGAGTTTTGATTATGTAGGGATGGGGTGATTATGCCGTTGTCGGCAAGAAAAGGGGTATATTTGTGTTGTCAACCCATCATAATGACTATGGCGTACGATGTATATCAGATAGCGAACAGCCTATTAAGGCTTGCTGACGACCAGTGCGACCCTATGATTAACATGAAGCTCCAAAAGATGCTCTATTATGAGCAAGGCTACCACCTTGCATATTTTGGTACGCCACTGTTTAGGGAGGAGATACGAGCGTGGTTTTATGATCCAGTAGTGCCTTGCGTGTATAACAAATACAAGGTTTACGAGAACAAGCAGATAGAGGCCGACGAGTCGATAAGTGACGTGGATTTTAAGGACGATGATGAGTGGGCCGTATTCAGGAGAGTGTTTGACGTGTTCTCTGTCTACTCTGCGACTGGTCTAATAAACATGACGCGCAGTGAGGAACCGTGGTTGAAAGCTGACGTGAATAATAATGAGGTTATAACGAAAGTAAGTATGAAGCGGTACTTCAAGAAGCGGGTAGAGAGAAAGAGGCAAGAAATGAGTGCGCAGTTGTAACACATCAAACAAGAGAACATACCGATGGAGAACGTATCGACAAAAGAGTATGCGGCGGCGCATGGGCTGTCAGAGCGTACGGTGAGGAACTATTGCGCTCAGGGGAAGATTGCGGGGGCGAGACTTGTGGGCAGGTCATGGACACTACCTGAGGATGCGCCAATGCCAGGCAGAATTAATGGGCGGAAGAGGGAGAGCGGGTTACTACACGCTTTGCGAGAGGAGCGTGCTGCGGGGTTGCACGGGGGAATATACCACAAGACGCAAGTTGAGCTGACGTACAACTCGAACCATATTGAAGGAAGCAGGCTGTCGAAGGAGCAGACGCGGTTTATCTTTGAGACGAATACGGTAGGGGTGGAAGATGGCAATGCCCTAAATGTGGACGACATCATAGAGACGACAAACCACTTCAAGTGCGTGGACTATGTGATAGAGCATGCCGATGAGCCGTTGACGGAGAGCATGATAAAGCGGTTGCATGGGATATTGAAGGCGGGGACGTCGGACGAGAGGCGTGACTGGTTTAATGTGGGCGGTTATAAACGGTTGGCTAATGAGGTGGGGGGCATTGAGACGACAAGGCCGAAGGATGTGGGGCGTGCCATGAGGGAACTGTTGCGCGATTATAGGGAGTTGAAGAGTGTTGCGATAGAGGATATAATTGGGTTTCATTGGCGATTTGGGCGCATACACCCGTTCCAGGATGGTAATGGGCGTGTGGGGCGGTTGGTGATGTTCAAGGAGTGTTTGCGGTGGCGTGTGGTGCCGTTTATAATACGTGATGAGGTTAAGATGTTTTATTATAGGGGCTTGCAAGAGTGGGAGCATGTGCGTGGTTATCTGCTGGACACGTGTTTGTCGGCACAAGATGAGTACCGCAATGTAATGAGCTACTTTGGAATCAATGACTAAACATTAAGCCCGAGCCAACATTGACTCGGGCCTTGTTGGGCAAGCTATGTTATAAACTGTTAGAGCTCCTCGCCGTTGGCTTCGCTTGACTTGTTGAACTCGTTGTCGTAATACATTGCGATGTAGAACTCACCTGGCTTATCGCTCATGATGCGGAACCATACGGACTTCTTCTTCATGATCTCAAGCGCGATCTCCTCCATACTCTCTTTGATTGCGTTATGCAACTCTTCCTCAGAGGGCTCGCCATATCCACGCTCCGAGAGCTGCTTGATGCACTCTTGCGCCACATGCTCCTGTAGTCCCTCAAGCATCTCCACGTCGGGTATCTGGTAGAACTCGGCCTGATACGTCTCCTCCTTGTCGCGCATGCCGACCACTATGTCCTCATGCTCAGGGATATCCTGCCTTTCCTTATCGCCAACGTAACGATCGTTGTTGTCGAACTGTTGCACGAGCTTGTTGAAGCGCGACTTGATACCCTCAGGGTCTTGCGAGTCGGCATCAACCAGGGCGATGCGGTAAACCTTGTTGTTGTAGGTGTCGATGTAGACGTGCACGTCCTCGCCGTTATACTCGCCCACGAGGAACTCCTCACCTGGCACGGGAGCGAAGCCCTTGTTCATGAGGTTCTCCCTCATCTCATTGAGATAACCGTCTACGGGAATGCCGAGGAAGGTGGTGATGTCCCTCTGCGCCTGCGCTGCGCAGGTGATGAGGAGCAGCATGACTAACGATAGAATTGTTTTCATGTCTTGTATGTTATTAATTTAGTGTGTCTTGCGGGTTGCCCAATCCACAAGTTGATATGCAAAAGTATAGAAAAGTAACGAAATGGACAAACTGCGTCGGGGAACGAAAACTCCTACCGAGTTCCTTTCAACCCCCTATCAAGTCCCTCCAAATCTCCTTTCCGGATGCATAAACAAAGCATACAAGAACCATGCCAAAAGCATACGGCAGATGACGCTTTATTTGCGAGCATCACCGCCCAACTCCTCCAAAACTCCTACCAAACTCCTACAACGATTATTCAACGAAGCATAAATGAAGCATACTCGAAGCATCACGACCCGTTTCCATTTCCTCGTGAGATTCCAAAAATTTCCCTCAACCCCGATTTTTCACCAATTCCACACCCTTTCAACAAATTTCCCCATCTCCCCCGCCTCCCGCATCGCCCATTTTTCGGTCGTGAGTGTGACGAATGCCCCCACCTCGCGTTTCCTTTAATTATAACCAAATACACGCCCCACATCACATCTCCCACTATCCCGCCATATCAACCCGCCAACATGTATACCCCGCAGCCAACCCCTCCAACCTCCCTTCCCTCCCTCCCAAAACTGTGTGAAAATGTGTGCCATGCGACGCCGATGTGGCCTTTAGTGTTTGGGAAATGAGTAATTTTGAACGATGTATGGGGTGGGGTAGGCCCCAATGGGTGCGGAGGTGTGGTGTATGATATTGATTGTATAGCAGTTAAGGTATAACTATCTATTCTAAGAGATGGAGGAGTTGATATTTTGGGACAAGGAGTTGACGCTGTTCTTGAACGGTCAGCACTGCCCCTTCATGGATATGTTTTTCTGGGTCATGACGTCTAAGTGGATATGGGTGCCGCTCTATTTGGCGTTGCTGTGGATGATATTCAGGAAGCAGGGTGGACGAGGGCTGATGACCGTGATAGTCGTGGCTCTCACGGTGCTGGTGGCGGATCAGTTGTCATCGGGGTTGATGAAACCGCTGTTCGAGAGGTTGCGCCCCACGCACGACGACGTGATGCAATATCTTGTCCATACCGTCAACGGCTATTGCGGTGGTTTATACGGGTTTGCGTCGTCCCATGCCGCCAACTGTTTCGCCATAGCCACGTTCTTCATTCTGGTGGTGAGGCGCTGGTCGTTGGGGCTGGCGTTAGGGCTGTGGGCGATGGTCAACGCCTACGGCCGGGTCTACGAGGGTGTTCATTTCGTGGGTGATGTCCTCGTGGGCGCATTAGTGGGCATATTGGTCGGGCGCTTGGTCTATGAGGCTTATCTCCATCTGGTCTTGCACTTCTTCGTCATCACGCACCACAACAAGTGGACGTTGAAGATTGGGCTGGGCAAGTCGTTTGGCGAGTTAGGGCCTCGCGTGTCGGCCTACACGTTTGTGCTGACCGTGGCTGTGGTGTTTGTGGTGTTGAAGATAATGGAGGGATATAATGGAGTTGCTTATTGACCAGGGTTTCGCGCCTGGCAGGGTGCTCAATGAGGAGGAGAGCGCGCATTGCGTCAAGGTGATGCGCCACAGGGTGGGCGACGTGGTGTATGTGGGCGATGGCGCCGGCAAGAGATATGAGTGCCGTTTGGCTAAGGCCGACGCGAGGGGGTGTGAGTTGGATGTCCTGAGTGTCGAGGAGCGTGAGCGTAGCGGCGAGATATGGATGGCTGTTGCGCCGACCAAGAATATCGACAGGTTCGAGTGGTTCGTCGAGAAGGCCGTGGAAATAGGCGTGGGGAGGATAACGCCTTTGCTGTGCGAGCATTCGGAGCGCGACAGGGTGCGCGTGGACAGGTTGGAGAAGATAGTCCTGGCGGCGTGTAAGCAGTCGCTGAAATATTGGTTGCCCATTGTGGACGAGTTGACAAGTTTCGCCGATTTGATGGCGATGGACACCCCCGATGGCAGGTTCATATTGCATTGCGAGAATGGCGATAAGAGGCATCTGTTCTCGTCGGTCGAGGCGGGGCGCGACACGCTGGTTTTGGTGGGGCCAGAGGGCGACTTCTCGAAGGGTGAGATCGAGATGGCATTGGCAAAGGGGTATAGGGAGTGCACGCTTGGTGAGGAGCGGCTGCGCACCGAGACGGCCGCGATAGTGGCTACGGAGATCGTGGCACTGCGGGGTCAGTTGTAAGGATAAGGAATAAGTAACCCATAAATACGTAACGAGATGGCATTCTTTGGATTATTTGGCAAGAAGGAGAGCAAGGAGGAGCAGGCGGGTCTCGAGAAAGGGCTTGCCCGCACTAAGGAGAGTCTGTTCAAGAAGTTAGGCAAGATATTGCTCGGCAAGCGCAAGGTCGACGACAGTGTGCTCGACGAGCTTGAGGAGGTGCTGATAACGAGCGATGTGGGCGTAGACACCACGTTGAAGATAATAGAGCGTATCGAGGAGCGTGTGAAGCGTGACTCATATAGCGGCAGCAGTGAGTTGAACGGGATATTGCGCGAGGAGATCGGGGCGTTGCTCGAGGAGAACGACCGTGAGGGTGGCATGGACGAGTATGTGGATCATGGCGCCGACCCGTATGTGATTATGGTGGTGGGCATCAATGGCGTGGGCAAGACGACCACGATAGGCAAGTTGGCCAACCGATATAAGAAGGCGGGTAAGAAAGTTGTCTTGGGCGCGGCCGACACGTTCAGGGCCGCGGCGATAGAGCAGCTGGAGGTCTGGGCCAACAGGGTTGGCGTGCCAATAGTGAAGCAACAGATGGGCTCAGACCCCGCGTCGGTGGCGTTCGACACGCTCTCGTCGGCCAAGGCGCATGGGGCTGATGTGGTCATCATAGACACCGCCGGCCGCCTGCACAACAATATAGGCTTGATGAACGAGTTGACCAAAATCAAGAACGTCATGAAGAAGGTTGTGCCAACGGCTCCCGACGAGGTGATGCTCGTGCTTGACGGCTCGACCGGTCAGAACGCTTTTGAGCAGGCGCGGCAGTTCACCAAGGCCACCGAAGTGACGTCGCTTGCCATCACTAAGCTCGACGGCACAGCCAAAGGCGGGGTGGTGATCGGCGTCTCAGACCAGTTCAGCATACCGGTGAAGTACATCGGCGTTGGCGAGGGGATAGATGACATACAACTGTTCGACAGGAAGTCGTTTGTGGAATCGTTATTCAAGTAGATGAAACTTGTGGATGTAGTGTCGCTGGGTTGCTCTAAAAACCTGGTAGACAGTGAGCGTCTTATGGCCCAGTTGCGGGCCAACAACATCAAGGTGGCTCACGACCCTGACCATCCGAAAGGCGAGGTGGCGATAATCAACACGTGTGGCTTCATCGGCGACGCTAAAGAGGAGTCTATCAACACGATATTGCAGTTTGCGGAGGCTAAGCACAGGGGGAAGTTGAAGAAGTTGTATGTGATGGGATGCCTGAGTGAGCGATATAGGGAGGAGCTTAAGGAGCAGATACCGGAGGTCGATAAGTTCTACGGCAAATTCGACTGGGCTGGTATCATCGAGGAGCTTGGCGCGACATATAGGCGTGACCTGATGAACGAGCGCAGCCTGACGACGCCCGGCCATTACGCGTATCTGAAGATATCGGAGGGCTGCAACAGGAAGTGTAGCTATTGCGCCATACCGCTGATTACAGGCCCTCACGTCAGCAGGCCTATTGAGGAGATCGTGGAAGAGGTGAGGAACCTCGCGGCTAAGGGCGTTAAGGAGCTCCAGGTCATAGCCCAGGACTTGTCGTCATACGGGTTGGACTTGTATCATGAAAGCAGGTTGGGCGAGCTGGTGGAGCGCATGAGCGAGGTGCAGGGCATTGAGTGGATACGGTTGCACTACGCCTACCCATCGGGTTTCCCTAAGGATATATTGGGCGTGATGAGGGACAACGACAAGGTGTGCAAGTATTTGGATTTGGCGTTGCAGCACTCGTCGGACGCTATGCTGAAGAAGATGCGCAGGCATATAAGCAAGGCGCAGACAGAGGAGCTGTTGGCGGAGATAAGGGAGACAGTGCCGGGCATACATCTGCGCACTACGCTTATCACGGGGCATCCTGGTGAGACCGAGGAGGATTTCGCCGACCTGGTGGACTTCGTCAAGAGGGAGAGGTTTGAGCGTCTCGGGGTGTTCCCCTATTCGCACGAGGAGGACACGTACGCATGGCAGAACTACGAGGACGATGTGCCAGAGGAGGTCAAGGAGTCGCGTGCTGACAAGATTATGGAGATACAGGAGGAGATAAGCGCGGAGAAGAACGAGGAGAAGGTGGGCAAGGTGATGAAGGTGATGATAGACCGTCAGGAAGGTGATGGCTTTGTGGGGCGCACGGAGTACGACTCGCCCGAGGTGGACCCCGAGGTCACGGTCAGCGGCGATGCCAAGGTCGGGGAGTTCAGCATGGTGAAGATTACGAGTGCTGAGGCGTACGACCTGATTGGTGAGGTGGAGTAAAGGAGGATATAGTCATGGCAAAGCAGGATTGGAAAGAGCGATTAGGCGTGGTGTATTCCACCAACGCCAACTATGAGTATGAGCATGAGGGAGAAGAGGAGGCCGAGACGCTCGATGCTGGCCGCCAGTCGTTGAGGGTGACGTTGGACAAGAAGCAGCGTGCGGGCAAGATGGTGACATTGGTGACGGGATTTGTGGGCAAGGAGGACGATTTGAAGGAGTTGGGTAAACGGCTGAAACAAGCGTGCGGGGTAGGGGGCAGCGCGAAAGATGGCGAGATATTGATACAGGGCGATTTCAGGGCGAGGGTGGGGGAGCTGTTGCGTGGCATGGGATACGTGAAAGTAAAGGTGATATAGAGATGTTGCCACTTGCGGAGCGGATGCGTCCGGAGAGACTGGACGAGTATGTGGGACAGCGTCACTTGGTGGGCGAGGGGGCTGTGATGCGCAGGATGATAGAGGGTGGGCGGTTGTCGTCGGTCATATTGTGGGGCCCGCCAGGTGTGGGGAAGACCACGTTGGCGAGGATTATATCGCACGAGCTGAAGCGGCCATTCTTCACTTTGTCGGCCATAAGTTCGGGCGTGAAGGATGTCAGGGAGGTCATAGAGCGTGCCAAGCAGAGCCGTTTCTTCAATCCAGAGCCACCAATATTATTTATCGACGAGATACACCGATTCAGCAAGAGTCAGCAAGACAGCTTGTTGGGTGCGGTGGAGGAGGGTGTCGTGGTGCTGATAGGCGCGACGACGGAGAACCCATCGTTCGAGGTGATATCGCCGTTGCTGTCACGGTGCCAGGTGTATGTGTTGCGGCCGTTGGAGAGGGACGATTTGATGGAGTTGTATGCGAGGGTGGTGAGCAGTGACGAGGTGCTGAAGGAGAGGAAGATACGGTTGGCGGAAGAGGGGGCGCTGGTGAGATACTCTGGGGGTGACGGGCGTAAGTTTTTGAACATCATAGAGATGGTGGTCAATTCGCAGGAGGGGGCGGACGAGGTGGTGATAGACGACAAGAGGGTGGTGGACGTGTTGCAGCAGACACAGACGACATACGACAAGAACGGCGAGATGCACTATGACATCATCTCGGCGTTCATCAAGTCGATAAGGGGTAGCGACCCTGACGCGGCGGTATATTGGCTGGCGCGGATGATAGAGGGGGGCGAGGACCCGAAGTTCATAGCCCGCAGGTTGGTCATCTCGGCGGCGGAGGATATAGGGTTGGCGAACCCTAACGCGTTGCTGATGGCTAACGTGGCGTTCGACGCGGTGAGTAAGATAGGGTGGCCCGAGGGACGTATCGTCTTGTCGGAGGCTACGATATATTTGGCCACGTCGGCGAAGAGCAATTCGGCGTATAAGGCCATAAATGACGCTCTCGAGACGGTCAAGGCTACGGGTGATTTGGCCGTGCCTCTTCATTTGCGCAACGCGCCCACGAAACTCATGGCGCAGTTGAACTATGGGCGTGAGTATAAGTATGCGCACGACTACCCGGGGCATTTCGTGGAGCAGCAGTATATGCCCGACGGCATGGTGGGTAGGCGGTTTTATGAGCCGCAGGGGAATGCGCAGGAGGAGAGGATAGAGGAGCGGATGAGGGCGTTGTGGGGCAACAAGAAAGATAGAGGACAACAATAGAACAAGAGATATGTCGAATAACATGCGCGGCTATATGTATGCTGCGTTATCGTCGTCGAGTTATGGCGTGAACGCCTTTGCCCCACTGTTGTATGCGGTAGGGATAACGACAGGCAGTGTGTTGTTTTACAGGTACTTTTTCGCGGTGTTGATGCTGCTGGGCTTGATGCTGTTGAAGAGGGAGAGTTTCCGACTGACGAAGAAGGAGTTTTGGCTGATTATGCCTATGGGGCTGTTGTTCGCCTATTCGTCGTTGTCGTTGTTTGAGGCGTATAAGTATTTGGGGGTGTCGTTGTCGGCCACGGCGTTGTTTGTGTATCCTGCGCTTGTGGCGTTGTTAATGTGGGTGGTGTTCAGGGAGAGGCCTAACATGGTGACGTTGGTGGCAATACCTGTGGTGTTTGTGGGGATAGTGATGTTGGATTGGGAGGGGTTGATGGAGGGCACGTCGTCGGTGGCGGGGTTGCTTATAGTGTTCTCGTCGGCGTTGAGTTACGCGGTGTATATGGTGGTGGTGCAGAAGAGTTGTTTGAGCAAGATGAGCTCGGTGCGGTTGAGTTTCTGGTCGTTGTTCTTTGGCATGTGGTTGTTTGTGGGGTCGACCGGTTTTTGCAGTGAGGTGCAGATGTTGGAGGGTGTCTGGGAGTGGGTGTTGGTATTGGCGTTGGCGTTGTTTCCGTCGTTGATATCGTTGGCGGCGATGTCGGTAGCGATACGGTTGGTGGGTTCTACGGCGACGGCTGTGCTTGGTGCGTTTGAGCCAGTGACGTCGGTATTGATAGGCGTGGTGTTGTTTGGGGAGCGTCCGGGGTTGGTGTCGTGGGTGGGCATGGTGGTGATATTGCTGTCGATAACGATGGTGGTGGCTGGCAGGCGGATAATGGGGCTGTTGCGCAGGCAAGGGGGTGCGTGATAGGGTAGGATATGTGGGTGAGGTAGGGGTGGGAGAGGGATTGAAGACGTGAGGAAGGAGATTTTTTGTGGCAGAGGTGTTGGAATGTTGGAATGTTGTATTAACTTTGCAGTCGCAATCAGGGAGCTGGTTGAACGGTCTTTAGTTCTTGGAGCTTGTAAGTGGACATCCCGAAAGGTGGGGTAGTTCAGTTGGTTAGAATACATGCCTGTCACGCATGGGGTCGCGAGTTCGAGCCTCGTCCTCACCGCAATTTGCCTTTAAGGTGGGGTAGTTCAGTTGGTTAGAATACATGCCTGTCACGCATGGGGTCGCGA
>CAZPPW010000030.1:0-4827 GCA_964588595.1 uncultured Marinilabiliaceae bacterium | reverse complement strand
GAATACATGCCTGTCACGCATGGGGTCGCGAGTTCGAGCCTCGTCCTCACCGCCACTAAGGTATAGAGAAGGGTTGAGCCTACGGGTTTGACCCTTCTTTTTTTGTTGTATATTTTGCCTGGGAGGTAGGGTTTTTTAGCGGTGATTTGGTTAATTTTGCGTCCTATAAGCCGCAGTGTGGCGGTCAAGTAACGTAAAGGTTAAGAAAACGATGATACAGGTCCTTAAGTTTGGGGGCACCTCGATGGGCACGGCGAAGAGCATGCTCGAGGTGAAGCGTATAATATTGAGTCATCCAGCTCCGACGATAGCAGTGGTATCGGCGGTAAGTGGAGTGACGGACATGCTGCTTGCGGCGGCACAGAAGGCGGCGAGTGGAGAGGATTATACGGGGAACTTGTCGGCGATAGTGGAGAAGCACCGGGTTATCATAGGGGAGTTGTTTGAGGATGCGTCGCGAGTGGAGTCGTTGTTGATGCCGATATTCTCGGATTTGGGCAGCCTGCTTAAGGGAGTGTCGTTGTTGAAGGAGTTGAGTGAGCGGTCGTTGGAGACGATATCGGGGTTTGGAGAGCGTTGCTCGTCGTTGATATTGAGTGAGTTGATGCAGGGGTCGCACTTGGTGGATTCGCGGCCGTTGATTAAGACATATAGGGCTGGCCGAAGGAACTTGGTGCTTGAGGAGTTGACGGCCAATAATATAGCTAAAGCATTTGAGAAGATAGGGGACTACACGATAATGCCTGGGTTCATCTCGACGAATGAGAAGGGTGAGCCTACGACGTTGGGACGTGGCGGGTCGGACTATACGGCGGCGTTGGTGGCTGCGGCTGTTGACGCTGAGGTGTTGGAGATATGGACGGATGTTGACGGTTTTATGTCGGCGGATCCTCGTATCATCAGCAGGGCGTACGTGCTTGACCACTTGACGTATGAGGAGGCTATGGAGTTGTCGCATTTTGGTGCGAAGGTGATATATCCTCCTACGATATTGCCAGTGTTGCGTAAGAAGATACCCATCTACATAAAGAACACGTTTAACGCGTCGTATGTGGGCACGAGGATTGACGATGTGGAGAGCAAGGATGGGAATGGCAGGATCAGGGGAATCTCGTCGATTAAGAATGTAAGTTTGCTGACATTCCAGATGGTGGGGATGGTGGGCATCTCGGGGGTGTCGATGAGGATATTCAAGGCGTTGGCGTCGGCGTATGTTAACGTGATACTTATCTCGCAGGCGTCGTCGGAGTTGACGGTGTCGTTTGTGGTGGAGACAAAGGATGCGGAGCGTGCGGCGGAGGTTATCAATGAGGAGTTTGGCGAGGAGATACGTACGGGACACGCTCAGCCTACTCATGTGAAGAATCAGATGGCTGTGGTGGCTGTGGTGGGTGACAGGATGAAGCATAACACGGGAGTGTCGGGCAGGTTGTTTGACGCTGTGGGCAAGAGCGGCATCAACATATACGCGATAGCCCAGGGGGCGAGTGAGGTGAACATCTCGTTCGTGATCAAGGAGGATGACTTGCGCAAGGCGCTTAACACGGTGCATGACGCGTTCTTCTTGAGTCGTTGCCAGGTGTTGCAGATATTCCAGACGGGGCTTGGCACGGTGGGAGGCAAGTTGCTGGAGAAGTTGGCGGCTCAGGCGCAGAAGTTGCGTGACGAGTATAGGTTGATAGTGCGCGTGGTGGGCGTGGCTAACTCGCGGTTGACGCTTATAGACGAGCAGGGCATTGACCCGGCACATGCCAAGGAGCGGTTGGAGAGAGAGGGTAAGCCGTTGGCGAATGATGACTTTGCGGAGGAGATTAAGCGGTTGAATTTGGCGGGGTGCGTCTTTGTGGATTGCACGGCGAGCGCGGATGTGGCGTCGCTGTATGACAAGATGTTGGAGAATAATGTGAACGTGGTGACGGCTAACAAGATAGCGTCGTCGTCGGCGTATGAGCATTATTTGCATCTGAAGACGACGGCGCGAGAGAAGGGTGTGAAGTTTCATTATGAGACGAATGTGGGTGCGGCGTTGCCAATAATATCGCCTATCAATGACCTCATCAGGAGTGGTGACAGGATAGTCAAGATGGAGGCGGTGCTATCGGGCACGCTTAACTTCATATCGAACGCATTGGCACAGGGCAGGAAGCTGTCGGAGGTCGTGGCAGAGGCTAAGGCCAAGGGATATAGTGAGCCAGACCCGAGGGTGGATTTGTCGGGCAAGGATGTGGCGCGCAAGATACTCATTTTGGCGCGTGAGGCGGGTTATGGGTTGGAGATGTCGGACATAGAGTGCACGCCATTCGTGCCACAGGAGTATATGGAGTCGGCGGACGTTGAGACCTTCATGAGGCGTTTGGCGGAGCTTGACGAGAAGTATGCGAGTGTGAGCAGGGAGCTTGCGGCACAGGGCAAGATACGCCGGTATGTGGCCACGTTTGAGAATGGCAAGGTCAGGGTGGGATTCAAGGATGTGGAGGAGAAGGATCCTCTGTATTTCTTGGATGACACTAACAATATCGTGCTGATTAATTCGGACAATTATAAGGAGCATCCGCTTGAGGTGAAAGGCTATGGCGCGGGTGCGGACGTGACGGCAGCGGGAGTGTTTGCGGACATTATCCGTGTGGCCAACTTGTCGTAGGATAACACAGGAAACAAAAGGAAAATGAGATTTTATAGCACAAACAACAGGAACCATGTGGCTGACCTGAAGACTGCGGTCTTGAAGGGGTTGGCGCCGGATAAGGGTTTGTATATGCCCGAGAGCATACCAGTGTTGCCGAAGGAGTTTTGGGACTGGGTGCCTGGCAAGAGCATGGGCGAGATAGGCTTTGAGATATTGAAGCATTATTTCTGCCCGGACATACCGGAGGACAAGTTCAAGTCGATGGTGGAGGATGCGTTCAACTTCCCCGTGCCGGTGGTTGAGGTAAATGACCGGATATCGTCGTTGGAGTTGTTTCATGGTCCGACGTTGGCGTTTAAGGATGTTGGCGCGCGGTTTTTGGCGCGTGTGATGTCGTATTTTGCTGATTTTGGCGGTAAGGCGATCAACGTGTTGGCGGCTACGAGTGGCGACACTGGCAGTGCCGTGGCTAATGGGTTCTTGGGTGTGCCTAATGTGTATGTGCATATTTTGTATCCGTCGGGTTTGGTGAGCAGGCTTCAGGAGTTGCAGTTCACCACACTTGGTCAGAATGTGAGCGCATACGAGGTGAAGGGCGTGTTTGATGATTGCCAGAGGATGGTAAAGGAGGCGTTTATGGACGCTGAGGTCAACGCTGGGAAGGTGCTCACGTCGGCTAACTCCATCAATTTGGCTCGCTTCTTGCCTCAGAGCGTGTATTATGTGCATGCGTTGGCACAGATACCGCGGGAGCGTTGGAAGGACTTGGTGGTGTGCGTGCCGAGCGGCAATTTTGGTGATATAACGGCCGGCTTGGTGGCATACAAGATGGGTATGCCGGTGAAGAGGTTCATAGCGGCTGTGAACGCAAACAAGGTGTTCCCCGAGTTCTTGAAGAGCGGGGAGTATAGGCCTCAGGCATCGATACACACGTTGGCTAACGCCATGGACGTGGGCGACCCGAGTAATTTTGCGCGCGTGTATGAGTTGTTTGGCAGGGATGTTGAGGCGTTGAGGAAAGTGGTGTCGAGTTATAGTTATTCGGACGAGCTTATAGGCAAGACGATAAAGAGCGTGAGCGACCGGTATGGCTACACGTGTGACCCGCACGGCGCGGTGGGTTTCGCAGCGCTTGAGGATAACCTTGAGGAAGGGGAGAAGGGGTTGTTCTTGGAGACGGCTCATCCTGCGAAGTTCATAGAGACCGTGGAGAAGTTTAGCGGCAAGAAGGTGGAGACGCCTGCGCGATTGGCTAAGTTCTTGGACGGCGTGAAGAAGTCGGTCGTGATAGAAAAAGATTACCACAACATTTTGCCGTCCTTGAAATAGGGATTTGGCAAGCTGTTTGCATCAACCTATTAGTGTGGGGGCTGGCGGCTACTGGTTCTCACGGCGGGCGGATTGAAAGCGATCTGTCACTATACCCCGCCACTAACAAAAAAAAGAAAGATATGAAGAAAATTGGACTTGTGATGGTCATGCTGGCGACAGCAGTTTTCGCGTCGGCTCAGGAGAAGAGCGCGGACGAGTACAAGAATGAGGGCAACGCGTTTGTCCGTAGTAAGGATTTCGCCTCGGCGTTGGCGTCGTATAAGCAGGCGTTGACGTTGTGGGGTGACTCGGTGGACGAGGCCACGGTGTTCAACGCAGGCATGTGCGCGCAGAAGACGAAGGAGTATGACCAGGCGTACGCTTACTATGCGCAGTCGGAGCAGTTGGGCTATAAGGCAGCTGAGGCGGCGTATCGCATGACTCAGATTTTGAAGGTGCAGAAGAAGACTGACGAGTATGAGGCGGCTATCAAGGCTGGCTACGAGAAGTATCCTAACGGCAAGACTGGCAGTTTCTTCAAGAAGGATTACGCGAAGGTGATACGTGACAAGGCGTTCAAGTTGTATAACGAGGGCGCGGAGATAACGAAGGCTATGCAGACGGCCAAGGCTGACAAGGTGGACGATCTGAAGGCGGAGGCGAAGGCCAAGTTTGAGGCGGCGTTGCCTATCGTGGATGAGTCGTTGACTATCAATCCTGATGACGCTAACGCGAAGCAGATTAAGGATGGTATTGAGAAGCAGATAGCCGCGTTGCAATAGCCGGCTGTTTGAAGTTATAGGGAGGGGGGCGTCTCATTTGGAGATTCGCCCTCCTCTCTTTGTGTTGTGAGGGGTGTGGGATTTGTTGGGAAAAGAAACCTTTGGAAT
>CAZPPW010000029.1:0-20523 GCA_964588595.1 uncultured Marinilabiliaceae bacterium | reverse complement strand
GGAGCATGCAAGGAGCATATTTGCCCTTTGGGAGACCTTTGGGGGAGGGTTGGGGGAGAGGGCGAGGGGGAGGTGGGGAGGGTGTCAGTGGGGGTCAAAGCAGGCGGCGGCGAAATTCGCTGAGGAGGATGGCGGTGGCTGTGGAGACGTTGAGGCTCTCGCTGGTGGGGGCGTCGGTGGGGTAGTTGGGGATGTGGAGGCGGTTGGTGATGAGCGGGGCGAGGCGCTGAGATATGCCGTGGCCCTCATTGCCCATGAGGAGGATGGCGGCTTGGGGGAGTGCGGCGGAGTAGACGCAATCGCCGTCGAGGTAGGCGCCGAAGATGGGGAGAGCGGTGGTGGGTAGCCATTGGGCGAGGTCGGTGTAGGCGACTTGGGCGCGGCACAGGGCTCCCATTGTGGCTTGGACGGTTTTGGGGTTGTAGATGTCGGCACAGGCGCGGGAGCATACGATGTGGTGGACACCGAACCAGTCGGCAGTCCGGATGATGGTGCCGAGGTTGCCGGGGTCTTGGACGTCGTCGAGCGCGAGGATGAGGGTATGGTTGTCGGGGGTGGGGAGCGGGGTTTTGCGTTGTCGGAATATGGCTATTACTTCGGAGCGTGTTTGCAGCGCGGAGACTTCGGTGAGTTCATCGTCGGATGCCTCGACGATCTCGGCGGCTGGGGCGAGGGGTTGGAGGTCGGGGAGGCGTTGTGGTGTGGCGGCGAGGAAAAGGCATGACATTCCACCTCGGAGGAGGTCGGAAACGGTTTTGCGGCCTTCGGCGATGAATAGGCCTTCGGCGTCGCGACGTTTTTTCTGCTCGAGAAGTCGCAGCAGTTTGCGTTTATTTTGGCTTATCACGGTATGTTGGTATGAGTTATGATGCGCTAAGTTACGCCCTTGGCGGGAAAGAAGTGGTAGAATTGACCCTAAAGAATAGTTAACTTTGCGGGATATGCGGTCGAAATGGAGATATAGGTGCGTGGAGTTTGCCGTCATTGTGATGATGATGGCGATGGGTTCGTGCTCGTTGACGAAATATGTGGCGGACGATGAGATGTTGCTGGACAAGGTGCATATTGAGGGAGACCGGGGGCACGTGAGTATGAGCGATTTGCAGTCGTATGTGCGTCAGCAGCCAAACACGAGGTTTTTGCATTTGTGGAGGGTTGGTTTGGGGACGTATTCGCTATCGCGGGATAATGACAGGGGGATAAACCGTTGGCTAAGGAGGATAGGTCAGGAGCCGGTGCCGTATAGCGCGGAGTTGGCTGCTAAGGATGCTCAGCAGTTGGAGAGATACCTTGTGTCGAGGGGTTTTTATGATGCTGTGGTTACTGACACGGTGGTGAAGACGAGGAGGAAGCGGTGTGAGGTGACGTATAGGGTTAATGCGGGTCAGGTTTATAGGATACACTCGATAAAATATAGCGTGCCAGACGATGAGGTGGGGCGTATTGTGCTGAGGGACACGGTGAATTCGTTGTTGCGGGTTGGCGACCCGTTTGATGAACACACGTATGAGGAGGAGAGGGAGCGCGTCACGGCGTTGCTTCAGGAGCGCGGGTACAGGCTGTTTGGGAAGGACTATATTGAGTTGACGGGTGATAGCGCGGGGTTGGATCACGCGTTCAGGGACAGCCTGGTGGTGTCGAACTTTAAGGACATTGCGCATGGGGGTGTGGAGATTCCTCACAGGAGGGCTGTGGTGGATAGCCTGGTGATATTGGTGGATCAGCCGAGTGGCGGGGTGGATAGTGGGGCGGTGTCGGTGAGGATTGCGGAGGGTGCGAGCGCGACGTATACGGGGAGGCCGAAGTTTAGGGATTCGTTTTACAGGAGTAAGTGCTTCATTGTGCCGGACTCGTTGTACAGGTTGTCGGATGACACGTTGTCGCGGTCGCGGTTGATGTTGCTTAAGGCTATAAGGCAGGCGTCGTTTGAGTTTGTGGGTCGAGACAGTGTTAGGGACACGTTGGAGCATGTGGTGTGCGTGGGTAGGATAAGCACGAATAAGCGTCAGTCGTTTGGTGCGGATATAGAGGGGACGAATTCGAGTGGGAACCTTGGGGCAGCTGTGGCGTTGAGGTATACTCACGCGAATGTATTCAGGGGGGCGGAGGCGTTGAGTGTCAAGACACGTTTCGCGTTGCAGAACCAGTCGACGGCTAATGGGAAGGGCAATTTCTCGACACTTGAGACGGGTGTTGAGATGGGGATCACGTTTCCTTTCATGATAGCGCCGATTAACTCTACGCATTTCTATAAGCATCATAATCCGGAGACGATAGTATCGTTCTCGTATGACTATCAGAGGCGGCCGGAGTTCACTCGTAATGTGTTGGCGACACGTATGACGTATAAGTGGAGGGGTTCGAAGTATGCAGAGCACTCGTTGACACCTGTGGAGTTTAATATTGTGAGGATACCGACGTTGGATGAGACATTCGCCAGATATATAGACGGCACGTATTTGGAGCATGCGTATACAGACCACTTCATAATGTCGCTTGGGTATGTGTTCTGCTATAAGAAGAACAAGATAAATTTGAACCAGAGTGGGGCGTATGTGCGCGTTAATGTTGAGACGGCTGGTAACGTGCTCAACCTGTGCACGTCGAAGCAGGAGACTGGGACGGGTTATAGGACGTTGTGGGACATACGGTTCGCCCAGTATACGAGGATGGAGGCGGAGTTCAGCTATTGCGCGGTAGACTTGTTTGGCAACAGCACGGTGTTCAGGTTCTTTGGTGGTATAGGTGTGCCGTATGGTAACTCGAGTTCGCTGCCATACGAGAAGAGTTTCTTTGTGGGTGGGGCTAACTCTATCAGGGCGTGGCCTGTGAGGGGTTTAGGACCGGGGTCGGCTGCACAACCGTCGTCGTTGAGGTATCATAACCAGATAGGGGATATCAGGCTTGAGGCTAACGCCGAGTATCGGTTTAAGATAATATCAGCGTTTGAGGGCGCGGTGTTTGTGGACGCTGGGAATATATGGACACTTGACCATAGTGACGGGGATGAGGCGGGCAACTTCACGTCGGGTTTTTATCGGCAGATAGCGTTGGGCACGGGGCTTGGCGTGAGATTGAACTTTGACTACTTCGTGTTCAGGGTGGATGCGGGGTATAAGATACATGACCCTCAGGAGGAGGGTGACAAGTGGGTGATAAAGAACAGGTTTAGCGGTAAGGAGATAGCATGGAACTTCGCGATAGGATACCCGTTTTAGTGGCCTTGATAGTGGCTATGGTGGTGCCATGCGCCGTGGCGGGTCAGGTGCGTGTGCATGGTCGTGTTGTGGATGGTGTGAGTGGGGAGGCTTTGCCGTCGGCCACGGTGGTGTTGACATCGTTGGTGGACTCGTCGAGGGTTGGTGTGGCGTCGGACAGTGGTGGCAGGTTTGAGGTGGAGGGCAAGTTGGGCAGGGGTGTGTTGACGGTGAACTTCTTGGGGTATGAGGGTTTCAGTAGGGAGTTGAGTGTCAGGGGTAGGGGTGTGAATGTGGGGGAGATAAGGCTTGAGGCGTTGTCGCGGGAGTTGGATGAGGTGAGGGCAGAGGGGGTGGTGCGTCGTCAGGAGTTGCGTGGAGATACGACGGTATTCAATGCCGCGGCGTTTAAGATGTCGCCAGATGCTACTACGGAGGACTTGTTGAAGAAGTTGCCGGGTATGCAGGTGAAGAATGGGACTATCACACATGGTGGTGAGGAGGTGAAGAAGGTATTGGTGGACGGTAAGGAGTACTTCGGGTCGAACACGTCGATGGCGGTGAGGAACATAGACGCTGACATGGTGGATAAGATTGAGGTGTTTGACAAGCAGAGCGAGCAGAGTGAGTTTACTGGGATAAGTGATGGAGAGGAGGAGCGGACGATAAATATACTCACAAAGACTAAGTTTAGCGGAGGGAAGTTTGGTCAGGCGTATGGGGGCTATGGCACGTCGGGTCATTATGAGGGTGGGGTTACGGCTAATCTGATGGGTGATGTACATAGGGTTTCGGTTGTAGGTCAGGCTAATGACGTGGGTCAGCAGGGGTATTCACGTGAAGGTCAGCAGCAGAATAATGCGCCGAGGGAGAAGGTGTCGTCGGCTAACGCGGGGGTGAACTACTCGCTCAATAAGGAGAAGGAGATAACGGTTGAGACCAGCTATGACTTCAACCGTAACAGTTCGGAGAATCATAGTGAGAGTGAGCAGGAGTATTTCGTGGGTAGTGACGGTGAGATGCCGCAGGTGTATGACAGTGAGAGTGATTCGCACACGAAGAATATAGCGCATGACGCGAGTTTGCTGTTGCGTTGGACTATCGACACACTCAATGCCATAACCGTGGCCAGTGAGTGGGCTATTGCCGATAACACGTCGAGCAGTTCTAACAGTGGGCAGGATACACGGTCGGATATTGCGATACGTGCTACGTCGCGTCGGGCAGACTCAGATTCGCGGCATCAGACGTTCAGGGGAGAGTTGACGTATAAACGACGGTTGAACAAGCCACGTAGGACGTTGTCGGTCAGTGCACGGTTTGTGCCAGACGTGACCGATGCCGATGCCACGAGCAGTAATGTGCAGAAGAATGACAAGACATCGCTATATACCGACCAGATAACGGACAGCAAGTCGGAGGAGCGTGACTTTGGCTGGCGTGTGACATATACCGAGCCACTCACGTCGCGGTTGTCGCTCATGGCAAACTATACTCCGCAGATGTCGCTACGGTCGATAGACAAGACGGTCGTGGCCGACAGTGCACGTGACGAGCAAGTCGTGACACTCGATAATCACCAGTTCTCGCCCCAGCTCAGCAACGATTTAGAGAGTCGCTATGTGGTGCACCGTGGGGGAGTCAGTCTGAACTTCCGTCATGAGAAGTCGGTACATGCCGCACTGACTGTTGACTTTCAGGATGCCATACTCGATGCGGAGCAGTCGTATCCTATCGCTATTGACACCCGTAGGACGTTCTTCAGTCTCATGCCACGTGTCGACATACGGTTAGGCAAGCGTCGCACGAATGTCTTCACCTTGGCTTATAGCACTACCACTAAGGCACCGTCGGTCACACAGTTGCAGGAGGTGGTGGATGTCAGTAATATACGTCACTACTCGTCGGGTAATCCTAATCTACGTCAGAGCTATACGCATTCGTTTCGTATGGCGGGGTCGCTCAATGACCGTGAGGCAAGTCGTGTGATATTCCTGCACTCTAACATTCGTCTGACTAACAACTATATAGCCTCCGCCTCGTATATGGCCGAGACAGACAGCGTTATTGAGAACGGTGTGACACTTCCCGCTGGTACACAGTATACTAAGCCCGTTAACATGGACGGGATGGCCAATGTCAGCCTTGTACTCAACGCCTCGTCGCCAGTGAAGTGTCTCGGTAGCACCCTAAACCTTAGTCTCAAAGCTAACCTAAGCAAGACTCCCGGCATATACAAGGGAATCAACATGACCAGCAAAAGTTACGCCCTCGGTGGAGGACTTAACCTCGTCAGCAGTATGAGCGAGAATGTAGACTTCAACGTCGGCTACGACATGACCTACAACATCCTACGCAACAGCCAAACCGCCGAACGCAACTACAACTACTACAACCACTCCATAAACATCGACCTACGACTCAACTTCTTCTCGCAACACCTCTTCATCAACAACTACCTCGCCCACAACATGACCTACGGTATGGGCCAAGACTTCGACACCAACAACCTGATGTGGAACGCCACACTTGGAGGACGCTTCCCTAAATCACGAAAAGCCGAACTCCGCCTACGATTCTCCGACATCCTCAACCAAGCGCAAAGCCGCAACCGTTCCGTCGGCACAGCAAGCGTCACCACAAGCACACAAAGCGTCATGGGACGCTACGCCATGCTCTCATTCGTCTACAAATTCAAAGACTTCAACGGCAACACCAACCACCAACCACACCCCGACAACCAACGACCCATGGGCCCGCCTCCACCACGCTTCTAACCCACGAAATTCACCTCAGGCGACAACTCTATCCCAAACATCGACCTCACATCCGCACGCACCGCCTCACACAACGCCACAACCTCTTCCGCACTCGCCCCACCCTTATTCACCAACACCAACGCCTGACGATCATGCACCGCCGCACGACCCATACCCCTACCCTTCCAACCACTCCGCTCAATCAACCAACCCGCCGGAATCTTCACCCGACCATCACCCAACGCATACCGTGGCATACCCGTATACTCCCTACCTAACGCGTCAGCCACCTCCTCCGACACCTCCGGATTCTTAAAGAAACTCCCCGCATTACCAAGCACCTTAGGATCAGGCAACTTCGACCCACGTATACTCAACACCGCACGCCTCACATTCCCCAAACTCACCCCACCCAACGCCTCAACCGCGCCACGCAACGCCCCATAATCCAACTTGCACTCCACTCCCCTATGCAACCGGAAATCCACCCGCGTGACTATCACCTCCCCACGCAACCCATGCTTAAACACACTGTCACGATAACCAAACCCACACTCCCCACCACCCAACACCAACTCCCCACCACCTACACGCTCACCCCACACCCGCTCCACAACATCCTTAGCCTCAACACCATACGCCCCAATATTCTGAACCGGGGCAGCTCCAACATTACCCGGCACACCCGACAAATTCTCCACCCCTCCCAAACCCCTATCCACACACCACCCCACAAACTCATCCCACACCACCCCCGACCCAACACGCACCACAACATCCCCACCATCCTCACCCACCACATCTATACCACCCACCAACGGCCTAACCACCGTACCCTCAAAATCCCTCAAAAACAACACATTACTACCCCCTCCCAACACATAATACCTACCTCCCGACACCTCTCGCGCCACATCCCTAACCTCCTCCACACTCATACAATCCACCATCCGACTCGCCACGCACTCTATACCAAACGTATTATACGGCCGCAACGACACATCTTCTCGTACTACCATCTTTCTACTCTTTAATTTAACCAAGCTAAATTAGCTCTTTCCACAATACCTCCCAAAAATCTAACCCCTACCAACCCAACAACATAAAAATACTACCCCACAAGCAACCTACGACCTACTTAGGAGCTACTTAGGAGCTACCCTCGTCCTACACTCGTCCTACACCACACACTACGCACACTCATTCCAAAATAAACTTTATTTACCCCCAACACTCCCACATCTCAATTTTTTACCCCATATTCGCGAGATAAAAGTGTCTGCTCTCTCAGTCGCTATTTTCAAGACAACCTACAACGAAAAATGTTCAAACATCTCATATCGCTTATTCTCCTATTAGCGCTGACCACACAACTCTCCCGAGCCCAATTCAACAACCCGGGAGCCAGGCCACCAAAAAACATGCTCGGCCTCTCAATAGGATTTAAAGCGGGTACCACAGTCTTCTTCGGCGACCTCGTCGACAACGGACGAGTCAGCTGGACCGCCGCCGCATACGCCGAAAAAGCCATACTCAGCTGGCTATCCTGGCGAGCCGAACTCGAAGGAGGACAAGCCAAAGGCGGACAAGAAGGACACATCATCTTCAAAACCACCTTCCTCGACGCCGACGCCCTCGCCAAAGTCGCATTCATCGACCTCATTCAAGGCTACCGCGACAACCGACGAGTCAACCCCTACTTCGCCCTCGGCGCCGGCATACTCGCCTACTCCTGCACCAAAGAACCCTCCGAATCCTACGACTACGAAACCATACTCGCCAACGCCCCCAACCCCGACCTCACACAAAAATGGCTCTTCTACGACAAAGGCATGCAAATCACCGGACTCGCCACAGGACTCATCGGAGCACGCTACCAAATAAACCCCAAACTCTGGGCCACACTCGAAGCCAAAGGCAACATACTCTTCACCGACGACTTCGACGGACACCAAGGATGGCCCGACAACAACGGCAACTGGATCGACAGCGAACACAAATGCGACGCCCTATGGACCATATCCCTCGGCCTCCAATACCGCTTCTTCAGCCAAACACGATTCCAATCCTCCGGCAAATACTCCCGCGCCAACTACCTCCACACACGCAAAATATACGAACGCAACGCCCATAGAGCAAGGCGACTATAATGCCTAACTTCCAACTCGTCTCCCCATACCAACCCACTGGCGACCAACCCGCCGCCATCCAACAACTCGTCAACGGCATCAACGCCGGCGACAAACACCAGACACTCCTCGGCGTGACCGGCTCCGGCAAAACATTCACCATAGCCAACGTCATCGCACAAACCCAACGCCCCACACTCGTCCTAAGCCACAACAAAACACTCGCCGCACAACTCTACAACGAATTCCAAACATTCTTCCCAAACAACGCCGTCGAATACTTCGTATCCTACTACGACTACTACCAACCCGAAGCCTACATAGCCGCCACCGACACCTACATCGAGAAAGACCTCGCCATAAACCAAGACCTCGACAAACTCCGACTAAGCTCCACCATGGCCCTCATGAGCGGACGGCGAGACATCATCATAGTCTCCTCCGTATCATGCCTCTACGGCCTCGGCAACCCCGACGACTTCTACTCCGGTGTCCTCAAAATACACGCCGGACAACAACTCCCAGCCACCACCTTCGTCCGACAACTCCAAGACTCCCTCTACTCCCGCAACGAAATAAACTTCGAACGAGGCAACTTCCGAATCAAAGGCGACACCATCGACGTCTACCTCGCCTACGAAGACCACGCCCTCCGATTCTTCTTCTTCGGCGACCAAGTCGAATCCATCGAAACCATCGACCCACTAACCTCCTCCACCATCTCCGAACAACAAGAAGCCACCATCTTCCCCGCCAACCTCTTCATAACTCCAAAAGACAAAATCAACGACGCCATCCGACACATCCAAGACGACCTCGTCCGCGAATCCGCCGACCTCCAAGCCATAGGCAAACTCACCGAAGCCAAACGACTCGAACAACGCGTCACCTACGACATCGAAATGATCAAAGAACTCGGCTACTGCCCCGGCATCGAAAACTACTCCCGATACTTCGACGGACGAGCCCCAGGCGAACGACCCTACTGCCTCCTCGACTACTTCCCAAAAGACTTCCTCCTCGTAATCGACGAAAGCCACGTCACCATACCACAAATCCACGCCATGTACGGCGGCGACCGCTCACGCAAAGACTCACTCGTCCAATTCGGATTCCGACTAAAATCAGCCCGAGACAACCGACCACTCAAATTCGACGAATTCGAACAAATGACAAACCAAGTCATCTACGTCTCCGCCACACCCGCCGACTACGAACTACAACTCTCCCACGGCATAATCGTCGAGCAAGTCGTACGACCCACCGGACTACTCGACCCCGCCATCGAAGTCCGACCCTCACTCAACCAAGTCGACGACCTCCTCGACGAAATCCGCACCCGCATCAACCGCAACGAACGAACACTCGTCACAACACTCACCAAACGCATGGCCGAAGAACTCGCCGAATACCTCTCCCGACTCGACATCCCTTGCGCCTACATCCACTCCGACGTCGACACCCTCGAACGAATCGACATCATGCAAAAACTCCGCGAAGGCACCTTCGCCGTACTCATCGGCGTCAACATGCTCCGCGAAGGCCTCGACATGCCCGAAGTATCCCTCGTCGCCATCCTCGACGCCGACAAAGAAGGATTCCTCCGCACCGAACGCTCACTCACCCAAACCGTCGGACGAGCCGCCCGAAACCTCCACGGCCTCGCCATAATGTACGCCGACAAAATAACACCCTCCATGCAAGCCACCATCGACTCCACCAACGCACGCCGCGCCAAACAAATCGCCTACAACACCACGCACCACATCACACCACAAGCCATCAACAAAGCCATAACCAAAAGCAACCTCATCAACAACCCCACCGACACCCACCCCACCGCCGCCGAAAACACCACCCCCTACAACAACACCAACAACAACCCCGACCCCAACACCCCCGCCACCCGCGACCAACTCCTCAAAGCCATCGACAAAGCCAAGAAAAACATGAAAAAAGCCTCCAAAGAACTCAACTTCATCCAAGCCGCACAATACCGCGACCAAATGCGCTCCCTCCAATCACAACTCGACAAACTCCCCTAACCCCAAAAAACACCCCCACCACCGCAACCCCCACCCCACACATCATTCCCCAAAACCCCCCACGAGCAACCCTCCCATGTAGAGACGTCCGCCCGCCGCGTCTCATTCAATGACTTGGCAGTTCTCTGACAGTCTCCCCCTCAACCCACCACCCAAGAACCAACATCGCCAATCCGTCCCCTCTCTCTATCTCCCAGATTTGTACCTTATTGACCACAAAATCCGCCACTAAGGCATATATTTTATTGCTGTTTACTATATTTAACAATCGGGGGGGGGTAATTTTTAATTAATAATTTAAATTTGCATCGAAATCTTCAGAGTTGTTCTGCGGTGGCACTGTCTATCTCAACCTGCTTTGAGACTTCCCTATTTAATATTTCACGTATGGCAGAATTATCAAGCGGTACTCTTATCGAACTCACAAAACGGAAAACAATGCCGAGTCCTCAACGAGCTTGGCCGTGGCGGACAAGGAGTCGTCTACAAGGTCGACTACGACGGCAACCCCTACGCCCATCAACCGACCCGTCATGTTGCGGATAGGCAACTATTGCATACCATTGCTCAAGTCTCAGCGAGTATACAAGTGCCAAACATCAGCCTCCATGAACCTCAACCTCTCCGATGTCTCCGCCCTTGTGGTGACAAACAAAATCTCAGGTATACTCGGCCTGAAAAACAAGTCAGGCGCGACATGGACTGTCTCCCTCCCCGACGGCTCCCACAAGAATGTCGACGACGACGGCGGAATGCCCGCCTTGCCCGACCTCAAAATCAAGTTCAATCACGATGTCTCCGGTTTAACAACTAAGTAATTTCTAACCTATATGGAGGATCCGTTTAACATCACAGCTCCAATCCCACGCAGAACGATGACGATGTTCTACCTCGTAGATACGTCGGGAAGTATGTGTGGCGCCAAAATCAGTGCCCTCAACACTGCCGTTCGTGAGTCTTTGCCGCTCGTCAAGGACATCTCTAAGAATAACTCCGACTCTATGGTCAAAATCCCCGCACTCGAGTTCTCCAGTTCAGCAGTATGGATGTACCCCGTCCCCGAAGACGTTGACTCTTTCGAGTGGCGCGACTTGCAGGCAGGTGGAATGACTGCCTTAGGCGCCGCCTACGACGAACTCAACAAGCAGCTCTCAGCAAGTCATGGCTTCATGAGCGAGGCCAAAGGCTCTTTCGCCCCCGTCATATTATTGTTTTCTGATGGCGCCCCCACCGACTGTACAGAGTCGGCTCTCGATAAACTCAAGAGAAACAACTGGTTTAGGTATGCCACTAAAATCGCTATCGCCATCGGGGACGACTGCATCAAGTCAACGCTCATCGACTTCACCGGCTCCGACGAGGCCGTGCTGACTGTCCACAATGTAGACGACCTCAAGAAGATTATCCGTTTGGTATCAGTGACTACCGCAATGGTGGGCACCAAGACCACCTCCGTCGGTCAAGGCTCCGAAAGCAAACAGAATGAAGCTACAACCGCAATAAATTCTGCCAAGAACGCCGATCCCTCAAAGTTCGGCAAGATCGACGTGGGGCTATCTTCCCAAAACAAAGGCACTGATAACTGGACAGGATGGTAATCTATCAATAATGAACATAATCACTTTCTACACTAAAGCCCAAGGCTCCAGCCACGCAGCGTCAGGCAAACCATGCCAAGATAATGGCGGATCCTTCAGCAAGGATGGCCTGCACATAGCTGTTGTCTGCGACCGCCACGGTAGCGACTCCTACGTCCGAAGCCAAGATGGCTCGCACTTAGCGGCTCAAATCACCATCGACGAGGTTAAGAAGTTCGTGCAAGACACCCCTGCCACTCTTTTCCTCGGCAAGAAAGGCGCCGTGACATCTATCCCAACCCAAGACCCTCTGATAGACAAAAACGGCAACAAGAGGCTCCGCTCAGAACTGACAGAGTCCGAGGAGGCTCTTCTGACCCAAAACCTCCAATATGAGAAGGATTCCTCCGAAAACCCCGATGTCGAGACTCAACTACGCCAATTGTTCAGTAGCATCCACTCGAAATGGAAAGAAGCCATAACCAAAAGACTCCCGCAACCGCCCCTTTACCCATCAAGAGCGAATTAAGCTCGGCTCCCTCCCTATCGAGAAAGCCTACGGCACAACCCTAATGGCCGCCGTCCGTACCCCACACTACTGGTTCGCTTTCCACATCGGCGATGGCAAACTCTACTGCTGCGACAAACTTATGCAATGGCGCGAGCCCATCCCATGGGACTGCAACTGCATGTTCAACGTCACCACTTCACTCTGCCAGTCACAACCCGTCAAAAGCTTCAGATACGCCTTCGATGGCACTGGCAATTTCCCCATCGCCTTCGCCTTGGGCAGTGACGGCATCGACGGCACTTTCCTCCAAGATGAATACATCCATAACTTCTACAGCCAAGTGCTATGCGCCTGCAATGTGTCGACCGAGAATGAAGTCGTAGAGCTACTCAACAAGCGGTTGCCCGATTATAGCCGGCAAGGCAGTCACGACGACATGTCCGTAGCCGCTATCGTCGACAAGGACGAACTCCCCCTCGCTGTCAAGTACTACAAGGCCATCTCCAAGATTCAAGCCCTGACAGGCGAGAGAACAAAACGCTCTGAAGCCCTCTCTGCCTCAAGAAAGAAAGCCCAGGCGGCAAGAGAAGAAGCCGACGGCGAGTTCGATAAGTTCAACGGCTTCGCCAACGAGTTCCGCTCTTTCTTATTCTCCGTAATATCTAAGTTCCAAGAAAAGCTCACATCGTTCGAAGATAAGCAAGGCTCCGCCTCAAACTCTCGAGCCAAACTGAAGCAACTCCAGGACGACCTCGCCAAAGAGGAGCAGAGTTTTGCCAAGTGGTGCGAGAACGCTAAGTCTCGTGTAGTCGAGTTGCAGCAGCAAGCCGAGCAGATAAAGAAAGAGATAGAGACAGCGTCTTGCCCCGAGCCGTCTGTCCACGTGGCACCAGAAAACGAGTATTCCGAACAGGAGATGAATGCCGATTCCGATGCCCAAGCAAGTGAATTGATGAAAATAACCTCAATAACCAAGTAATCATGGGAAAAGCAATAGGCATCGACTTAGGAACAACTAACTCAGTCGTCGCCTTCAAGGATACTGCCGTAAAGATTATCCAAACAGGACTTAACAACGAGGATCTCTGCCGCTCTTGCGTCGCCCTCGACAAGAGCAACCAGTTCCTCGTAGGTAACGCCGTCTTCAAAAACTGGAAGAAATACTCTCCCAATATCGTCGTTTCTGTCAAACGCCTTATGGGCGCCGCATTCTCCGACCCCCAAGTGCAAAAGATGTGCAACGACAAAAACGCCTACCCCTACGGCATCAAGAAGCCTGAAGGAGCCACCGACGAGGCCGTCGCCATCGTACTCAAGGGCAAAGAGTACACCCCAGAGCAACTGAGCGCCGAGATCCTTAAAACCCTAAAGAAAGATGCCGACAACAAGCTCGGCAATGTGACCCACGCCGTCATAACAGTCCCCGCCTACTTCACCGAGAAACAAAAGAACGCCACAAAAGAGGCCGCCCGACTCGCTGGCCTCCACGTGCAGCAACTTCTCGCAGAACCTACCGCCGCCGCCATCTCCTACGGCATTGAGCCTGGCCAAAGCAAACAAGTCCTGGTCTACGACTTCGGTGGTGGAACATTCGACCTCTCAATAATCATGGCTGCCGATGGCCAGTTCATTGAGTCTGGCAGCGGTGGCGACCGTTGGCTCGGTGGCGACGATATCGACCGACTCCTCTCCGACTACGTATGCAAGGAAATCGAAAAACGCGACGGCTTCGTGCTATCCGAGCTCCTGAACGAGAAGACTGACAAGGAAAAAGCCGAGTTCACAGCAGGTCTGAAAGCAGGCGTCGAGGAGTGTAAGAAGACCCTGAGCCAAGTCGAGAAAGCCACTATCTTCTTTAGCGATTTCCTCGAAAACGAGGACGGCGACCCAGTCGACGATTTAGTCGTCTCCCGCACCACTTTCAACTCCCTGATTACCCCTCTAATCAGTAGGACTATCGACCTCATTGAGGATCTCTCCGCCAAGACCGGTATCCCCATGGACACCATCGACAACATCCTCCTCGTGGGTGGCTCCTCTTGCATACCCTTGGTGAAGAAAATGCTGACCGACAAGTACGGTGCCAAAGTCCTCTCCTCCGAGAAACCTATGCTGGCAATCGCCGAAGGCGCCGCAATACTCGCTCACGATTTGCCCGCCACTGAAGATGGTATAGAAACAACCACTGACCACCCTGTCACAGACTCCATCGCCATAGTCACAACTAAACATCAATACTTCATCCAACTTGTGAATCCCGATGGCTCAACTCGTATGGAGAAGATCATTGACTACGGAGAAGTCCTCCCCTTCGAGACCCGAAAGCAGTTCCACACCTCCGTCGACAATCAGAAAATCGTCGAGGTGAAGCTCTTCACCGATGTCGAGGGCGGTGGCTACGAAAAGACAGCTTCGGGTTTCTTCACCATCTCCGAAAATCTCCCTGCCATGAGCAACTTGAATTTCAAGTTTAGCCTCGACGTGAACGAGACAATGTCTGCCGATGTCAAGGTCGTAAGCACAGGCAAGTCCACCGACATCCGCCTTGGCCGAGGTTACCGCGACAGCAGCTGCCTCATGTCAATCTCTTCAAGCATAGACGAGGTCCTTGGTGCTGAATCCTCAAATTCCAAGAAGTCCGCATTCTTAGGTGAAATTCAAGGTGTCATCGATGAAATCAATGCTAACAACCTAAGCCACGACGACTCTAAGTGGAGCGAACTGGAGAGTAAGGTGAGGGATGCTGAATTGCGTGCCCAAATGACCGACCCTAACGATAAGGTTTCTCTGGAAGCTATTTTTGCTACGATTCTTCTCAAATATTTCCAAAGGTTCATATCCAATGCTGACGAGGCACAAATGAGAGACTTGCTCTCCAAATTCAAAAACACCAACGATAGCTTCGAGAAAGCCTCTTTGTGTCAACGACTTAAGAGTGTCACCGACAGGTACTCTCTGTTCATATACGTGTTCCAATTCAAGATTATCGCCGACAGCTCAGAAAACCCACAAATCGCTGGCCGGGCAGCCTGCGTCTACGACGAGATCATCAATGCCCTCAACTACCACAACATGGACGAGGTGAATAACCTAATCCGTGCAAACAAAGATATCTTAGAAAACGCTGGCCCAATCGATCCCACTGGCATAGGAGGAATAGGAATATCATGAGAATGGCAAATACTGACACAAAATGCCCCGTATGCGGCAAAAGCGGGCTGCCCGACTACCACTCAGCAAATGTGGTATGCCCTTGTTGCGACTCAGACCTCTCTGTCTACCACAAACTGACCGAGTTCGAGTCCCTAAGCCAACGGAAGGGTGGCAACAAAATAGCCGTCTACTCGCTTGCGGCATTTTGCGCCCTACTGGTCGCCGGCTGTCTCTTCCTGACCTATTCTGCCATCTCCCAAAAAGAAGAAACCGCCAAGATGCAGGCAAAGTGCGATAGCTTGACCTTCGTTAATCAGCAAGTTAATCAGCAACTGGCTACGCTAATAGACAATACCCCGCAGAACTCTGATGCCGAAGAGCCTCTTTGCCTCCCCTACACAGTTCAATCAGGCGATAGCTTCTGGCGCATCAGCCGTAAGTTCTACGGTGATGGTCGAAAGCATCAAGAAATAGCCGACTTCAACGGGCTAACCACCGATAGCGCACTTCACCCAGGCCAAACTTTGAAAATTCCGTTCTATCATGGGACTGATATCGTGGATTAAAAGAAACTATTACGGGCGCAAGATAAAGAAGGCCCAGCGTCTCTATAACAATGGCGACGCTGAGTCTTCCATAGCGACCCTGAAGAAAGTCCTCAACAAACACACAGACGCGCCATCGTGTCTCCTGACCATCTATCACGATTCTCTCCAACGCAAAGAAGATGCGAAGGAGAGAACCTCGTTAATCCATGAGGCGGCTGACCTCTACGGGGCATACAACCAATTGCAAGGCCAGTGCATAGACTTTCTCTATCAATTAAAGAAGGCCGACCAGCCCAAGCGCAGACTGATTATAGATTACAGCGCAGCCCTATGCGACAAGGGTCTAAAGGAACTACAACAAACCTTCATCGACTACTCCGTAACCTTCGTTTTAGACGAACAAAACAAAGTCGACGACTTGCGCTCAATAACCACCTCCCCCAACCTGCTCAACTCTTTGGCAAATGCGCTGTTCACGAAGGCGGACGAGTTCTACAAAGCATCACATCTCAACGACTGCATCCGCCTCTGCAAACTGCTCCTCCCCCACTTGACCTCAAGAGCCTTCTGTTCCTTGCTTACTAACCTCTGCAACTTCCTCACTTCACGTGCCAAACAGTCCGAATCCAATAATGACTACGACTCCGCTATATGCGATTATTCCAAAGTCGACCAGTTGCAAAAAGACCCTCAAAAGGATGCCAAGGGAAGACTCTATATCTGTAAACTCAAAAAAGGAGACAAGCTCTCCAACACCGAGATCCTCGAAGCAGAAAAGCTATCTCTAACAGCGCCGGTGAAAAAGGATTTGGCGTACCGCCTTTGCCTATACTTGCTCTCTGTCAACAAAACCGACGATGCGAAGAGGATAAACAAAAACATTGCTGGTGGCGATGCGGAAATCACCCAGCTCTGTCAGAATAATAAGATCCTTGAGCAGCAGCGCATCCTGGTCAATCTGAACGATAAGATATCAAAACTCAATAACTCAGAGGTTGCTGCCGACACCGCCCTCTCCTGGGAACGCATAGTTTCAACCGAGATTAATCAGATCGTCACGATAGCCAAAGTCCCCGATAGCTATGCCAATGCGCTAAAGATGTCTATCAGGCAATACGCTACGGAGAAGTACTACGACGAGGGAGATTACATCCGTTGTTTCGAGCGTCTGAAAATGCCAGACTCCTCCTATCTCGCTCAACCTGTCACTTTGCGCAATGTGGCCATTGTCGCTTTGCTCATCGCCGAGTCGGGCAAGTTGTCCCACGACAACTATAAGGAACTGTTGTCCATCTATGCGACAGCTGTATACCAGCAGAAGTTGTTTGTCGACTCCCTCGATTATACCTCGTGGGACGACCCATACACTTTCACTCTCTCCGATGCAAAGGGATGCCTTTCTATGTCCGACGATGACCCCCTGCCCGATAATGTAGTCAAAGACCCATATTCCGACGACAATGTTGTCTCAATTCGAGAAGTGCAATGTGCCCTGTTGTCAAGAATGGAGGCGGCTATAAACGGCAATTCTGAGTTCGAGTCGTTTTGGGCCTCGCAATTAAGCGCAATGGATCGCTTGGTCGGGCAGAACCTTGATAAACAATGTGTTCTGGTAGCTCCCTATATGCTCACGTTGTCCCGTGCCTATCGAGACAATGTGTCGAGGACCCTGTCTTTCGAGGTCGATCAGAATTACGGCAACAAGGAGGATATTATCGAGATCGGCGACCTCTATGGACTCAGTAATGGCATCTTTGGCCAATATCATTCTGCCTCCATTCGACTCCAAGAAATAACTTCTGCCATAAGGAATAAATCAAAAATTCCTCAGAGAAATCTCTCTTCCGGCATCAACGAGATAACGTGCTTCTGCAAACTCAAAAGTAATCTCATATCAACGGTCACGACTGCCATGAAAGCCGACGAGTCCAACAATGTCGCCTATGCCAAATTTATGTCCTACTATGAGACTGTCGTGAAGACCATCAATGACGATACGCTGTCCTACGCCTTTTCCAATTATGTCAACCAACAAGTAGTCTCGGCTGTAAACAATGATAGGAGCAAAATGGCATCTTGTGCCAAAGTGTTGTTCGACTTATACTCCTGGTGCAAATGCAATCCTCACTTAACGCAGAATGTTACGTCTCTGCTCAAGATGCTTGTTGCTGACTATCTTGCAAAAGGCACTGGCAATTGTTTAGATGTTTTGTGCGAGGTTCTTTCCAATACAAGGGAATTCGACTGGAAGGTTAAAGAAGCATTTGATAGCCCAGAAATAACCTTTTTATGTATGAACAACGGGGAACGGTTCTCTCAATTGAAGTCCCGATTAGCAGTGCTCTGCCCATCCTTAAAGAGCAGTTTCGATGCCATCGAAATTGACATGCAACTCAATAACATCGTCGCAGGTGTCAACGACGATCGCATCCCGAAGTGTAATGCGCTGGAGTCTGTTTACGCATTGTACACTGCGAACCCAAATCATGTGAGAATTTGCGAGAATTTGGCGCAACTGGTCGCAATGTGCGTGATTGAGTACGTAATCTTAAATAATCAGGGAAGAACAAATGTGAAGCGGGTTTTGGATAAGTTGAAGTCAAACATGAGCCAGACATTTCGCTCTCATAATTCAGCAATAGAAAAGCAACATGGTGAACTGTGGCGTAGTTTGAGTACTGAAAACCAAAGAGCCATTACCCATGGACAAAATTTGAATGAATCAGGGTGGTCTCTAAAGAAAGGTTTGGAGTATTTAGAATCGTTTGGAGCGTGCCGGAAATCAATCAGAAATGACTTCTTCCCCTGGTGACAAAATTAGGAAGTCTCTAAAGAAAGGTTTGGATTATTTACAATCATTAGGTGCATGAAAAATCCGTATGAAATCCTCGGCGTGCCGCAAGATGCGAGCGCCAGAGATATAATCTCGGCCGTCGCTGTCGCTATGCGCAAAAGGGAATATTCAGCAAACGATATTGCAAAGGCTCGTGTCGTCCTGTCACGACCATCACAACGGTTGGCTGCCGACTTCACCTTCCCCGTGTTCCCCAAAAGGAACAAAATCGCTCTCATAAAACAGCAAGTCCAGGCCACCGGCTTGACCTTAGACAAGTTGAACCCCGACAAGTATGACTCATTATGAAAAGAGAATACAAGGATATAGAGCTGTTGCATTCGGAACTTGAGTCTGAATTAAGCAAATTCCAAAGGTCTATCTTAGAGAAAGGCCATCAGGTGGAAACGCTGAAAAACGACAACGAAAACGAGCTCGACACCATTTTCAAAGACCTCATAAGCGTAATCGATTCTTTCGACAAGGCCGACAGCAAACTCGCAGAGCAGTTCAGCGACGACGAGAATGTCGAAAAGGCGAGAAAGCGTTTCGCCACCTCGAAGAAGAAACTGATGGAAATCTTGACCAAGAATGGCGTGTCAGAAATCCAGTTCCCCGATGGCGTCGCAGTGCTCGAGGACTGCCTAATCCAAGATGCCGTGCCCGATGCCGACAAACCCAACGACACCATCGTCTCTATCCTCAAAGCTGGCTACCGAAGAAACGGACGTCTACTCCGCTCCGCCGAGGTCGTCATCGTCAAAAACTAACATCACCTCGTCTCAGCAATTTGCCTCCCTTGATGACTTGATTCCGTGCTGCTCCTCATTCCCCTTTGTGGTGATTTCGCTGAGGAATTTGTCCCATTAGCGTGACAAGCCATCTCTGTGTGTCATTTCAATAACCACTAAAAAATAGATTAATTAAATGAATTCAGCTTTTGTCTCTTGCTTGCTAAAGGGAGATAATAACCCTCCTGCGGGACAAGTGTTCTTCGACTCCTCCGACCATATACGATTTGAAAAAGGGCGAGATGTGTCTGGTCATAACTACAATTGCAACCGAAGAATAAAAATCGAGAGCAACATCTCGGGGAAAGAGGGATACACTGTGACGATATTCAACCTTGACGGCATTCATCCTCTTTGGGGTAATAATGTACAAATGTCCCCCAAGCGCATGAAAATCGTGAATACTCACCACAACATGGTAGAGCTGAGAGGTTATGGCTACGATGAGAATGCCCTGAGATTAGGTGCCCCTCCAGAAGCCGCCTCATTTGCGCACTATGGGCTGCTCCTATTATTTAACAACGGAGAAATAATCCAGGCTCGCCTAAACATGTTCGACAGGGGAATATGTATTGAGTACCTGAAGTGATTTTTGTCATGTAGGGTGATAATTTCCCTCAGTACTCGGCACGAGCATTGCCTAACGGGGAAACTAATCGCGGCATGTACATCCACTGCCCCACATCCTCTCCCCTAAACGCAAATGCGTACCCAAACACACAGTCTCCCCCAGTACAGACGATGTCCACATCGTCTCAACGCCGTAAGGCGTGCTAACCTCTCACAAGGAACTAACAGTCAGGTGTAAAGACGTTGCCCAGAACGTCTCTCATCATTCCCTAACCTACGGTCGCAACGCTGGCATGTAGAGACGTCCGCCCGCGGCGTCTCCCTTAAACTCCGAAATCCCCACCTCCCTCCCTTATTAAACACTCTTTAACTTCCCCTCCAACCACCTGACACCCACCCCCTTACCCCCT
>CAZPPW010000028.1:0-21117 GCA_964588595.1 uncultured Marinilabiliaceae bacterium | reverse complement strand
CCGCGGGCGGACGTCTCTACATGAGAGGGTTGCGGACGTTAGTTTGTGGGGAGGGAGTCTGTGGCGCCGTGGAAGGTGGGGGTGGCGGGTCCGCAGAGGTGGATGTTGGTGAAGGAGGGGGGGGCGGGTTGGATTGGGGAGGAGGGGAATTGAGTTGGGGAGGTTTGGGTGAATGAGACTTGGAGGTTGCCTCCTTGGGCTTGGACGTGGAAAAGGAATGTGGTGGAGGGGTTGGGGTTGGTAGTGTCGTTGGGGATAGGGGAAGAGGGGTTTGGGATGGAGGGGGTGGCTTGGGGTTGGAGGGGGGATGTGGAGGGGTTGGGGTTTTGGAGGAGGGATGTGGCGATGGCGGAGGCGGTGATGCCGGTGCCGCAGGCGAGGGTTTCGGCTTCGACGCCTCGTTCGTAGGTGCGGAGGGCGATATGGTTGGGGGAGAGGATTTGGACGAAGTTGACGTTGACGCCGTCGGGTTGGAATCGGGGGGAGTGGCGTATGGCTGGGGCGAGAGCCATGATGTCGAGGGCGTCGAGGTTGGGGACGAATTCGACGTAGTGTGGGACGCCGGTGTTGAGTTGGAAGGAGTTGGGGGAGAGTTGCCGGACGGATGTTACGGGAGACATTTGGAGGTTGACCCAGTTGCGGGGGAGGTTGACTGTGGCGGTGTGTGCGCCATCGTCGGCTATGAAGGAGAAGGGGGTGCTGGGTGGGGCGACGTGCGCGGCTACGGCGAAGTGGGCGAGGCATCGTGCGCCATTGCCGCAGAATGTGGCACGGCTGCCGTCTTGGTTGTAGTAGACCATGCGGAAGGCGTGGTCGGTGTCGGGGGAGAGGAGGAGGAGGCCATCGGCACCTATGCCGAAGCGTCGGTCGCAGAGGAGGGCGATGTCGCGGGTGGTGAGGGCGTCGTAGCGGCGTGAGGTGTTGTTGAGGATGACGAAGTCGTTGCCCGCGCCTTGGTATTTGGAGAACTCAATGAGCATGGGGTGGAGTTAGATTTGGTTGAGGAGGGAGCTGTCGCATTCGAGGGTGCGGGCGGGGTATGAGGCTATGACGTTGTGGTTGTGAGTGGCCATGACGATGGATTTGCCGGAGTGGTTGATTTGGACGAGGAGTTGCATCAGCTCCATGGTGGTGTCGGGGTCGAGGTTGCCAGTGGGCTCGTCGGCGAGGATGAGAGAGGGGCTGTTGAGGAGGGCGCGTGCTATGGCGATGCGTTGTTGCTCTCCGCCGGAGAGTTGGTGGGGGCGTTTGTAGCCCTTGTTGATCATGTCGACTTGCGCGAGGACTTCGCGGATGCGCTTGTCCATGTCGGCTTTTTTGCGCCATCCGGTAGCTTTGAGGACGAACTCGAGGTTGTCGTAGACGGAGCGGTCGGAGAGGAGTTGGAAATCTTGGAAGACAATGCCCATGCGTCGGCGGAGGAAGGGGACATCGGCGGGGCGGAGATTGAGGAGGTCGTAGCCAGCGACGAAGCCTGACTTGCCTTCGAAGGGGAGCTCGGCGTAGAGCGTTTTGAGTAGGCTGGACTTGCCGCTGCCGACACGGCCAATGAGGTAGACGAACTCGCCTTGTTTGATTTCGAGGTTTACGTCGCGGAGGACGATATTGTCCTCTTGGGATATTGTGGCGTTGTGGATCTCGATGATATTGCCGTTGTCGTTGACGTTGGATTTGGGTGCAGCCATGTTATCGGTATATTTTACGGTTGTTGAGGTGAGAGTGGTAGCGAGCGGCGTTACGGTTGTGCTGCGCGAGGGTGCGAGCGAAATCGTGGTAGCCGCTGCCATCGGGTCGTGCGCAGAAGAAGAGGAAGTCGGTGTCGTCGGCATTGAGGACGGCATCGATGACGCTTTTGGAGGTGATGCGTATGGGGCCTGGGGGGAGACCTTGGTGGAGGTAGGTGTTGTAGGGGGAGTCGACGAGTGCGTCGGCATTGGTGACGCGTCGGATGGAGAAGTCGCCGAGGGCGTATTTGACGGTGGGGCAGGCCTGGAGGGGCATATTGATGCGGAGGCGGTTGAGGTAGACGCTGGCTATGCGTCGTTGGTCGTCGGGCTTATTGCTTTCCTCTTGGACTATTGAGGCGAGCGTGGAGACGTCGGCTGGGGAGAGGTTGAGGGAATCGGCTTTGTGGCGTCGGGTGTCGTTCCAGAACTTGAGGTACTCCTTGTGCATGCGGTCGACGAAGCCCTCGGGGGAGATGTTCCAGTAGAGTTGGTAGGAGTCGGGGAGGTAGATTATGGAGGCGTGTGAGGGTTGTATCCCCCACCCTATCAGGGTTGCCGTGTCGGACATGGCTCGGAGGAGAGCGGCGGAGTCTGGCTCGATGTATAGGGCTACCTGACCAGCGAGGGCGTTTAGGGAGCGGACATTGTTGAAGGTGACCTTGACGGGCTTTTGCGCGCCGGCGCGGAGAGTCTGGACGAGTGAGCGGGCGGACATGGAGGGGAGAAGTTCGTAGCATCCGGACTTGACGAGGGATTTGTAGCCCATGAAAGTCGCGACGGTGCAGAAGGCATCTTTGTCGGCGAGGAGTTTTTTGGAGTCGAGGAGGAGGAGGACATCGTCGAAGTTGGCGTTGGAGGGGATGTAGAGCAGCTCGGTTTTGCCGTTGGGGATGTTGAGGATGGGGGAGAAGAGGTAGCGACGCACGGCGAAGAGCGCGATGATGATGAGTATGGCGAGGAGCAGCCCGGCGATAAGGATGAACTTCGCTGGGCGTATGGAAGTGAGACTTCGCTTGATGGACATTGGTTAGAAATGCTTTTGAACTCTGTCCATTTCCCTCTTGGCGTCTTTGAGTTTGAGGGATTCGCGCTTGTCGTATTGCTTTTTGCCTTGCGCAAGTCCGATTTCGAGTTTGGCGAGGCCTTTCTCGTTGATGAATAGGGCGAGGGGGATAATGGTGAGGCCGGACTCTTTTGTTTTGCGCTCGAGTTTGTTGAGCTCCTTACGTTTGAGGAGTAGTTTGCGTTCGCGCTCGGGGGCGTGGTTGTTGAAGGTGCCGTAGAAATATTCGGCGATGCGCATGCCTTTGACCCAGAGCTCGTTGTTGTGGAAGTAGCAGAAGGAGTCGGGGAGTGAGGCGTGTCCGCCGCGTATGGACTTTATTTCGGTGCCGTAGAGTTGTATGCCGGCTACGAAGCGTTCGAGGATTTCGTAGTCGAAGGTGGCACGCCTATTCTTGATATAGATATTGTCTTTTGCCATTGTTAAGAGGGGAGGAGGAGTTAGACCTCGCCACGTCGGTCGCACTCGTCGACGAGGGCTTTGAGCCTTTCAATTTGGCTTTGCTTATTGACCTCTCGTAGGCTTTGTGCGGTTTTGGTGTAGTATTGGTGGCTTGAGATGAATTTTATTTGCGCCTTATTCCACTGGTTGATAGTCATTTTGGCGCCGTCGCGTTCGATAAGCTCCTTGTAGAGCATATTGGAGACGGGGATGAAGTCGTTGCGTCCGAGGTAGTCGAGGTCGCTATCTTGGATTACGGCCTCGAGGATGTCGGTGGGAGTGTGGGGGAGTTGTGTCGCCATTATGATACGCTTAATGACGGCGAGTTTCTCGGGGGAGTAGTTGTAGCTTGGGAGTATTTCGTCGGCGTATTGGCAGCTGACTTCCTCGTGACCTTTGTTGACCTTGATTTGGCCGGTGTCGTGGAAGAGTGCGGCGACTTTGAGGAGGAGGATGTCGCTCTCGGCGAGGCCTTCGGCCCAACCGATGAGCTCGACTTCTGTTGTTACGTCGATGGTGTGCTTGACGTTGTGGTAGTAGATGTTGTTGGGGAGGTTTTCTTCGAGCATATCGAGGACGTACTCTTGGATGTCCATGAACTGGACACGGGAGTAGTAGAGGTCGAAGGTGTCGTTGTAGACGATGGTGTCGGAGCCGCTGTTGAGTTCAGGGCGTAGGGCATTGAGTTTGTAGACCTTCATGTCGCCGCTGTACTTGACTGGCATTTGGAAGTAGGGCTCGACGGTGAAGAACTCTTTGACGAGTTCGTTGGTCATGGGGGAGATGGCGATGGTGTTGGGCTCAGTGGTGAGCGCGAGGCGGGTTGCGGTGAGGACGTTGGCGCCGGAGAGGGTGTAGGGTTTTTTGGACTTGCTGGTGTAGCGTCCGATGACAGGGCCGGTGTGTACGCCGAATTGGAGGTTCCAGATGACGTCGTGTTCACGTTTGAACTGGTCCATCCATTGGCGGATTTCTATTGCGGCGCATACGGCGTCGATAGGGTTAGTTTTGTTCTCGCGGAGCACGCCGCCGGCGAGGAGGATGTTGTCGCCTATGGCGGGGATTTTTATGAGGCTGTGCCGCTCGGCGTAGTCGTTGATGTTGAGAGTTATCTCGTCGAGGAGGTCGAGTTGTCGTTGGGGGTCGTTGACTTTGGAGAGAGCTTTGAAGCCTTTGATGACGATATAGATCATGGAGGCCATTTTGAAATGGCGTACACCTTGTCGATCTTTTTTGCCTTCGTCGTCGAGGCCGTATTCTTTGAGCAACTGGGCGTATTGCTCGTCACGGGAGCTTAGGTCGCCGTATTGACTGAGGAGTTGCTGGAGCTGCTTATCGAGATCGGCATTACGTTTGACGAGCTCTTTGAGGTGCTTCAGTTTCTCATCTTCATTTATATCTGCCATTTATGACGCTCAGAATAGATGTTATTGAATGTGTGAGGGAGAAGATAATCGCAAATATACTCCAAATAATACGGAGAATGTGAAAAGCTGTTGCGAAAAAACAGGGGTAAAGATAGGAAAACCGTCGGATTTAACAAATCCGACGGTTGAAGAAAATTATATGTTGTCGCTGAAAGGGTTACTCTTGGTAGTCGTCTTCGTCGGGTCGGCGGTCGTATTCTGTGGGACGGCGGTAGTAGAGTTGGTCGTCGACGAACTCTTGTGTGGCTTGGCTGACAGGCTTGGGGAGCTTCTCGTAGAACTTAGAAATCTCGATTTGCTCACGGTTTTCGAAGACCTCTTCGAGATTGTCGGTGTAGGTGGAGAACTCTTGCAGTTTTTTAGAAAGCTCCTCTTTTATTTCAGAGCTGATCTGGTTGGCGCGTTTGGCGATGATGTTGACCATCTCGTAGACGTTACCAGTCTTCTCTGCCATTGTGACAGTGTCGCGAGTGACAGTGTTGAGGGGGCTAATCTTCCTGTAATCTGCCATGATTAAAGATTTATAATTAAGAGAGTTAAACTGAGATTATTGCTAATCTTCTTGAATATTTTGGGTGTTGCGCTTTTGGCGCTGACCATAGTTTCGGTAGTAGTCCATGTCGTCGTCGGAGGGGGGGATGAGTTTCTCGACGTTGGCGAGGCCACGTTCGGAGCGAGCGAGAATTTTGTCGGCGTCGGGTCGGAACTTGCTTACTGGGAAGTCGTTGATGAAGGAGTAGTACTCGTCGATGGCGTCGCGGTAGCGGTCGGCTTGTTTGGCGAGGATGCTACGGTCGGCTTGAATGAATTTGGCACGGAGGATGAGGAAGCTGAGTTCCTCACGGTGGATGGTGTCGGGGTATTTTTTGAGGCAGTTTTGAGCGGTTATGACGGCGCTGTTGTAGTTGTTGCCCATATAGTTGCCGAGGTCGAAATAGAGTTTGGCGGAGAGGTAGGCTTTGTAGGCGAGTTTGTCTTCCATCTCTTGGACCATTAGCTCGGCGTCGTGCACTTTGTCGGCGTTGGGGTAGAGGTTGATGTAGAGGAGTAGTTCGTCGATTGCGCTTTGGGTGTCGGACTGGTCGAGTTCGACTTTAGGGGAGAGCATGTAGTAGCAGTAGCCTGCCATGTATTGGCAGTCTTTGCATTTGGAGGAGGAGGGGTAGGTGCGGACGTAGTCGCTGAAGTAGTGTGCGGCGGTGTAGTAGTCGCCGAGCTGGACGAGGGCGTAGGAGTAGGTTGTTACGAGGGAGTCGTATTGTGAAGTGCCGGCGTAGTGTGTGAGGACGCCACCGAGGAGGTTAGCGGCTTTGGCGTAGTCGCCGGCGGAGTAGTATTCCATGCCCTTTTGGTACCACAGCTCGTTGTCTTGCGACTTGAGGATAGCCTGATATTCGCCACAGGAGGCTGAGAGTAGCCCGAGGAGAATGGCGAGGAGCAGGTTGAGATGCTGGACTTTGTTGAATCTATACATCAGGTAAAAAAAGGGTTGCGCTCTAAGCACGCAACGAAAGGCAAAGATATAAAATTAAAGGGAGAGAAGGGGGATGGGAGAGGGAAAAAGATTAAAAAACTATCTTAAAACCGTCGTATACGGCGGTAGTGTCGGGGAAAAGTTGTTGAGCTTCGGCTTCGAGGGTGTCGGTTTCGTCGTATCGGCTTGAGAAGTGTCCGATGATGAGTTTGCCGGCGTTGGCGGCTTTGGCTACCATTGCTGCTTGCCGGGCTGTGGAGTGGAGTGTTTTGGCGGCAAGGTCGGCGAGGTCGGACATGAATGTGGCTTCGTGGTAGAGGAGGGAGACGCCTGTGACCTCGTTGTGGAGGTTGGGGAGGTAGGCGGTATCGGAGATGTAGGCGAAGCTTTTGGGTGGTGGTGCGTCTTTGACGAGTTCGTCGCGTGGGATTTCTTGTCCTGTGGGGTCGAGGAGAGGGTGCCCGTTTTTGATGGAGACTATGTCGGCTATTGAGAGGCCGTATTTGTAGATTGCGGCTTTCTTGATGTTGGGTTCTTTGGGGAGTTCGCGGAAGAGGTAGCCGCAGGTGGGGACACGATGTCGGAGAGGGATGGACTTGACGTTGAGGGATTTAATTTCGTGGATAACCTCGGGTTTGTCGAAGCGGAGGTTGTGGAAGGAGATTTTGAAGGAGAGGTTGTCGCAGAAGCGATCGATGAGAGGGAGGAGGAAGTCTTGGAGGTCGGGTGGGCCGACGAGGAGGAGGGGTGAGGTGCGGTTGTAGAGGGACATTGTGGAGATTAGTCCGATGAGTCCGAATACGTGGTCGCCGTGCATGTGGGAGAGGAAGATGGCCTCAATGCGCATGAGGGAGATGTGGAGCTTGCGGAGTTGGAACTGAGTGCCCTCGCCGCAATCGATGAGGAATTGGTGCCCGTTGGCGATAAGCACTTGGGCAGAGGGATTGCGAGTGGGGGTAGGTATAGCAGCGTTGCAACCGAGGATGGTAAGCTCCATGGGGTGTGGGGAGTGCTTACTGGGCTTGCGCGTGTGCGATGTGCTGCTGGGCCTCGTTGAGGTCGGCTACCATGTCGAGCGCGGGTTCGAAGTTTTGTATGGAGAGCATAGCCGCGACTTCGTCTTTGACGCCAACGAGTACGAGGGCGCCGGTTTTGCATAGGCGATGTGCTATCATAATTGCGCTAAGTCCGGTTGTGTCGCAGTAGTTGCATTGGGAGAGGTCGAGAATCATCCGAGAGACTTGGTTGCCAGCGAGGAGGACGAGTTCGGAGCGGAGTTCGGGTGTAGTTTGTCCGTCGAGGCGGTCGACGAGCATCGTCACGATGGCGAAGTCGCCTTTATTTTGTGTTTGAAAGTTTGCCATAAAGATAAATCTCTCTATGTGGACGAGGACTCGCCACATAGAGAGATGGATATTGATTTATTCTACGGGGAATATCATCAAAGAGTTAGAGACTAGTCATTATTCTTCTCGGCCTCTTCGAGTTTGCCCTTGAGGGCTGCGAGGTTGGTGATGTCGCCGAGCGTTGTGACCTCTTTGGCCTCAACTTGCTTGCGGACGTTGCCACCTGCGTTGTTGGCCTTGCGGTTGTTGCGCGGTTTCTTCTCCTCACCTGGCTTGGCCTCCTCGAAGGTGCGGGAGTGGGATACGATGATGCGCTTCTGGCCTTTGCTGAACTCGATGACCTTGAATGGGAGTTTCTCGTCGACCTTGGCCTGTGTGCCGTCCTGCTTGATGAGGTGGCGAGGAGTGGCGAAGCCTTCTACGCCGTAGGGGAGAGCGACGATGGCGCCCTTCTCGACCATCTCGGTGATGGTGCCCTCGTGAACGGAGCCGACGGTGAAGATGGTCTCGAATACGTCCCAAGGGTTCTCCTCGAGCTGTTTGTGGCCGAGGGAGAGGCGGCGGTTTTCCTTGTCGATGTCGAGGACGACGACGTCGATGTTAGCGCCGACTTGTGTGAACTCGCTGGGGTGCTTAATCTTCTTGGTCCAGGAGAGGTCGGAGATGTGGATGAGGCCGTCGATGCCCTCTTCGAGCTCGGCGAAGATGCCGAAGGTGGTGAAGTTGCGGACGACGGCGGTGTGCTTGGAGCCGACTGGGTATTTTTCCTCGATGTTGGTCCAAGGATCGGGGTGGAGTTGCTTGATGCCGAGGGACATCTTGCGCTCCTCGCGGTCGAGGGTGAGGATTTGTGCCTCTACCTCGTCGCCGACCTTGATGAAGTCTTGTGCGCTGCGGAGGTGCTGTGACCAGGACATCTCGGAAACGTGGATCAGGCCCTCAACGCCGGGAGCGATCTCGACGAACGCGCCGTAGTCTGCGATGACGACGACTTTGCCTTTGACTTTGTCGCCGACTTTGAGGTTGGGATCGAGAGCGTCCCAAGGATGCGGGGTGAGCTGCTTGAGGCCGAGAGCGATACGTTTTTTCTCGTTGTCGAAGTCGAGGATGACGACGTTGATTTTCTGGTCGAGTGCGACGACTTCTTCGGGGTGAGATACGCGGCCCCAGGAGAGGTCGGTGATATGGATGAGGCCATCGACACCACCGAGGTCGACGAATACGCCGTAGGAGGTGATGTTTTTGACGGTGCCTTCGAGGACTTGTCCTTTCTCGAGTTTGGAGATGATATCCTTCTTTTGTTGTTCGAGCTCGGCCTCGATGAGGGCTTTGTGAGATACGACGACGTTCTTGAACTCGGCGTTGATTTTGACGACCTTGAATTCCATGGTCTTGCCGACGAAGATGTCGTAGTCGCGGATGGGCTTGACGTCGATTTGTGAGCCTGGGAGGAAGGCCTCGATGCCGAATACGTCGACGATCATGCCACCCTTGGTGCGGCACTTGATGTAGCCCTTGACGACTTCGTCGTTCTCGAGGGCTTGGTTGATGCGGTCCCAAGCGCGGATGGCGCGTGCTTTCTTGTGGGAGAGTTCGAGTTGGCCGTTTTTGTCTTCTTGGTTCTCGATGTAGACCTCGACGGTGTCACCGACTTTGAGGTCTGGGTTGTAGCGGAACTCGTTTCGGCTGACGATGCCGTCGGACTTGCCGGCAACGCTGACAACGACTTCGCGTTTGTTGAGAGAGCGAACGACGCCTTCGACGACGTCTTTCTCTTTGAGGGTTGAGAGAGTCTTGTCGTATTGCTCAATTTCTTTGGCTCTCTCGGCTTCGGTGACGACGTGGCCACCGTTCTCAAGGGCGTCCCAATCGAAATTCTCGACGCCCTGTTGCATTTCACTCATTGTAAGAACGATAAAACTAATTAGTGGTTAGACTTTATTGGTTGAAATAATATCGTGACGCGAAGATATGAAGAGGTTGTGAATAAACCGCTTGGGGTTGGGTTATTTATACGGGGTCTATTCAGTGGGGTTAACGTTTCATGGCTTTTTGCTGTTTCTCGAGTTCCTTCATTTTGCGCTCGTAGTATTCCATGAAACGGCTCTTCTTGGTGGGTTTCTTTTGGTTATTCTTGATTTGCTCGAGGATAGCCTTTTCGTCGATGAAGAATTGCTTGATGAGGAATGTTTGGAGGACAGTGATGAGGGTTGAGACGAAGTAGTAGTAGCAGAGGCCGGCGGGGTAGTCGTTGAAGAAGAAGAGGAGCATGACTGGCATGAGGTACATCATGAAGGACATGCCTGGCATGGAGGAGGAGTTTTGGTTCTGCATGGTGAAGCGGGTGTAGAGGACCTGCGTGAGGCACATGAGGAGGCAGAAGAGGCTGACGTGGTCGCCGTAGAAGGGGATGCTGAAGGGGAGGTTGAGTATGGAGTCGTAGGTGGAGAGGTCGGAGGCCCAGAGGAAGGATTCGCCGCGGAGTTCGATGGCCGCGGGGAAGAAGCGGAATGCGGCGAAGAGGATGGGCATTTGGAGGAGTAGTGGTAGGCAACCGCTCATGGGGCTTATGCCTGCTTTGCGGTAGAGGGCCATTGTGGCTTGTTGTCGTTCCATGGCCTTCTCTTTGGGGTATTTTTTGTTGATTTCGTCGATTTGAGGTTTGAGGACCCTCATCTTGGCTTGGGATTTGAAGGAGGTGAAGGTTAGGGGGAAGATGACGAGTTTGATGATGAGTGTGAGGACGAGGATTATGATGCCGTAGTTGGAGATGACTTGCTCGAGGTATTTGAAGAGTGGGATGATGCAATATTCGTTGATCCAGCGGAATATGCCCCAGCTCAGTGGTAGGAGTTTGGTCAGCTCCATGTCCTGGTAGGAGTCGAGGGTGTAGAAGTAGTTGGGGAGGAAGAGGAAGCGGAAGTCGGCCTTGTCGGGGGAGCGGAAGTCGAATTTGACGCCGAGTGTTGAGGCTACGTGTTTGATTACGAGGGTGTCGGACTCGGGGGCTGGGTTGGATTCGATGAGGGCTCCGGCGAAGCCGTTTTTGGCTTGGAATATGCTACTGAAGAATTGGTTTTTGTAGGCTACCCAGTCGAGGTTCATGTTTTCCTCGACGTTGTCTTTGGTCATTTGCTCCATTTCCTCGACGTCGCCTGCGGAGTAGCGGTAGCAGACGTTGCTCCACATGGCCTCGGACTTGCGGCTTTTCTCTTGGACGGGCATGTCGGCGTTCCAGATGAGGTCGATGTTGGAGTGGGGTGTGGAGATTTTGTCGCCGAGGTTGTTGGCTTCGATGGAGAAGTTGACTTCGTTTTGTCCGTTGGCGAGGGAGTAGGTGTAGGTGAGGGAGCCGTCGCCTATGGGGAGGGTGTAGGATATGGACTGCGTGGAGTCGTTAATTTGCTTTACGCCAGAGGATTGGAAGAAGAGGTCGGAGGTGTTGTAGGAGCGGTATTGGTGGACGAAGATGAATCCGAACTTGTTGTTGTCGTTGTCGGCGTAGACTTTTATGGGGTTGCCGAGGTAGTCGTTGTAGCCTTTGATTTGGACGTTGGCTATTTTGGCGCCTTGTGAGGAGAGGTCGACTCGGATGAGGTCGTTTTGGAGGCACTCGATGGTGTCGGAGCCTTCGACGGCGTTGGCAATAAGTCCGTAGATTTGAGCGCGTTGGGCTGCCTTGGCGGAGTCGGATTGCTGAGCGAGGGCTGCGTTGGCGGCATCTTGTGCGGCGCGGAGTTGCGCGAGGGAGTCGGCTCGTTGTTGCTCGACTTGCGCGAGGGAGTCGTAGTATCGCTGCCATTGTGCACGTTGTTCCTCGGAGGGCTTGTTGAGCCACCAGAAACCTACGAGGATGGCGAAGCAGAGAACAAGAGCAATGTTGGTGTTCTTATCCATGGGTTAATCTTCTGATATTGCGGCTTTGAGGAAGGAGAGGAAGAGTGGGTGGGGGTTGAGGACTGTGCTGCTGTATTCGGGGTGGAATTGGCAGCAGATGTACCATTTGTTGGCGGGGATTTCCATTATCTCGACGAGGCCAGTGTCGGGGTTGGTGCCTGTGGCGACCATGCCAGCTTCTTCGAATTCCTTGAGGAATTGGGAGTTGTATTCGTAGCGGTGGCGGTGACGCTCGCGGACGTCGGCTTTGCCGTAGATTTCGTAGGCTTTGCTGCCGGGTTTGAGAGAGCAGTCGTAGGCTCCGAGGCGCATCGTGCCTCCTTTGTTGGTGATGTTTTTTTGGTCCTCCATGATGTCGATGACTGGGTATGGGGTGGCGTGGTCCATCTCGGTGCTGTTGGCTTTGTCCCAGTGGAGTACGTTGCGTGCGAATTCGACGACTGCCATTTGCATGCCGAGGCATATTCCGAGGAAGGGGATGTTGTTTTCGCGGGCGTAGCGTGTGGCGATGATTTTGCCTTCTGTGCCGCGGTTGCCGAATCCTGGGGCGACTATTATGCCTTTGAGGTCTTGGAGTTTGGAGGCGACGTTGTCGTTGGTGATGCTTTCGGAGTGTATGAGTTCGAGTTTGGCTCGCCGGTCGTTGTAAGTTGCGGCGTGGTAGACGGACTCGATGATGGATTTGTAGGCGTCGGGGAGTTCGACGTATTTGCCTACGAGTCCGATGCGTACGGGTTCTTTGTCTTTGGCGGCTTCCATTTTGTCGAGGAAGGCGATCCAGTCGGTCATGTCGCTGTCGTGGTGTCCTGGGAGTTGGAGTTTGCGCATGGCTATCTCGTCGAGATGCTGTTGCTGCATGAGGATTGGGACTTTGTAGATGGAGTCGACGTCGACGCTTTGGATTACGGCGTCGGGGTCGACGTTGCAGAAGAGTGCGACTTTTTTGCGTATGGACTCGTTGATGTCTTTTTCGGAGCGTAGGACGAGTATGTCGGGTTGGATGCCTTCTTCTTGTAGGGCTTTTACGGAGTGTTGTGTGGGTTTGGTTTTGAGTTCTTTGCTTGCGCTGAGGTAGGGTACGAGTGTGAGGTGGATGAACATGGCGAGGTGTCCGAGTTCCCATTTGAGTTGTCGGACGGCCTCGATGTAGGGTAGGCTTTCGATGTCGCCTACGGTGCCGCCTATTTCGGTTATTACGACGTCGTATTTGTGGTGTGTGCCCATGAGCATGATACGGCGTTTGATTTCGTCGGTGATGTGGGGTACGATTTGTACGGTTTTGCCGAGGTAGTCGCCTCGTCGTTCTTTTTCGATGACGCTTTTGTATATGCGTCCGGTGGTGACGTTGTTGTCTTGGCTTGTGTGGACGTTGAGGAATCGTTCGTAGTGTCCGAGGTCGAGGTCGGTTTCGGCGCCGTCTTCGGTGACGTAGCATTCGCCGTGTTCGTAGGGGTTGAGGGTGCCTGGGTCGATGTTGAGGTAGGGGTCGAGTTTTTGGATTGTGACATTGTAGCCGCGGCTTTGGAGGAGCTTGGCCAGAGATGCGGAGATGATTCCTTTGCCGAGGGACGATGCTACACCGCCCGTTACGAACACGTACCTTGTTTCGGTCACTTTGAGAGATTTATATGGTAAAGTGTGTGTGCGGGGGAGAATATCCAGCACACGGAACGCGAATTTAAGAAATATGTCGGGAAGTAGGGAGTCGTGTGGTGTGAATTAGGGAAAATTAGTTTTGGTGGTGGGGTATGGGAGGTTGCTCGTAGGTTGCTCCTAAGTTGCTCGTAGGTTGCTCGTAGGTTGCTCGTTTGGTGTGTTGGGGGTATTTAATGGTTTGTGGTGGGTGTTGGGGTTGTTGGGGAAAGGGTGTAATTTTGTGTTGGTAATATTGGATTGTTGATTATTAAAGGATATAAGTCATGGCACAGATTGATCGTCGGGAGGTTGAGGATAGGTATAAGTGGGATTTGGGGGCGTTGTATGGGACGTTGTCGGATTGGCGTCGGGAGAAGGAGTTGTTGGTGAGTGGGTTGGGTAGGGTTCGGGAGTATAGGGGGAGGTTGGGTGAGAGTGGGAGGGTGTTGTATGAGTATTTGCATCTTGATAGTGAGAATCAGAGGGTTATGGGGAGGTTGTATTTGTATGCGTCGTTGTTGTCGGATCAGGATGTCAGTGTGGCGGAGAATTTGTCGTTGGTTAAGGAGATGGAGCAGGTGGATGTGGAGTATACGCAGTTGACGGATTTTGACGGTGCTGAGTTGGCGGGTATATCGGATGAGCGGTATAGGGAGTTTATGGCTGAGGAGCCTCGTCTGGAGGAGTTCTCGATGTTGATAGATCGTGTGAGGCGTCGTCGGGGGCATACGTTGTCGGATGTTGAGGAGTCGGTGTTGGCTAAGATGTCGATGTTGGGTAATACTCCGTATGACGCGTTTTCGGTGTTTTCGGATGCGGAGATGCCGTGTCCGAGGGTGCGTTTGAGTGATGGTGAGGAGGTGGAGTTGGATAGTGCGACATATTCGAAGGTCAGGGCGTCGAGTGTAAGGGAGGATAGGAGGGTGGCGTTTGAGGCGTTTTGGGACAACTATAAGCGTTTTGAGGGGACGTTTGGTGAGTTGATGAATGGTAATTTGAGGAGGAAGCAGTTTTATGCGGTGGTGCGTAAGTATCAGTCGGCGTTGGAGGCGGCGTTGGCTACGAATAATATTCCTACGGGGGTGTATCATTCGTTGATTGAGAACGTCAATGGGAATTTGGGGACGTTTCACAGGTATCTGAGGCTGAAGGCTAAGTTGTTGGGGGTGGATAGGCTTGAGTATTATGACTTGTATGCGCCCGCAGTGGCAGATGTGGAGATGCGGTATACGTATGACGAGGCTCGGCAGATGGTGTTGGATGCGGTGAAGCCTTTGGGTAAGGCGTATGGTGAGACGATAGAGCGTGCTTTTGCGGAACGGTGGATTGACGTGATGCCTAATAAGGGTAAGGCGTCGGGTGCGTATTCTAATGGGGCGGCGTATGATGTTCACCCGTATATTCTGATGAACTTCAATGGGCGTTATGACGCTGTGGGGACATTGATACATGAGTTAGGTCACACCATGCAGAGCTATTACTCGAATCGTGACCAGAAGTATGCCAAGGCGGATTATTCAATATTCGTGGCCGAGGTGGCGTCGACGTTCAATGAGGCGTTACTCGACCATTTGATGTTGGAGCGGTTGACGGATAAGGGTCAGAGGATATCGCTACTGATGAATATGCTCGACGGTTTCAAGGGTACGCTATTCAGGCAGACTCAATTCGCAGAGTTTCAACTTAGGGCTATGGAGATGGCAGAGAGGAATGAACCTATCACTGGAGAAGCACTGTCAAAGTTGTATGGCGAGATAACGAGGAAGTATTACGGTCATGCGGATGGTGTGTGCAACGTTGACGGCCGTGTGGATATAGAGTGGGCGTTTATACCACACTTCTATATGGGGTTCTACGTGTATCAGTATAGCACTTCGTTCGTGGCAAGTCAGGCGTTGTCGGAAAATGTGTTGTCGGGTAAGGAGGATTCTTTGGAGCGGTATCTGAGGTTCTTGTCTGCGGGCGACTCTAAGTATCCTATTGATGAACTGATGGACGCAGGAGTAGATATGTTGTCAAGCGAACCATTTACGAAGGCGATAGCGAAGATGAATAAATTAATGGACGAAATTGAGGAATTGATGTAATTCCCAATCTCGTCCACTATTTGGCATCTACTCTGCAAACTCATTCCTGACCAACGTCACCGCATCTTTGAGTGCGATGAGGTTATCTTTGTCAATAGGACCGACCTTATTCGCCGTGATAGTGGTAGTCTTAGTGTCAGCATCGGTGATGGCAGAGACACGTCCATTGGACTGTATGCTGACCCCGTCATACAGTTGACTGATAATCTCAAGTCGAGAGTGTATATACGTGAGATCCTTATCCGAATCATTAGCGTTCATGCCATCTATGATGTTCATCAGTGTGGCAAGAGACAGCTTCTGCGCCACGATACGCTCCACAATATCTGAGTTTAGTTTATCAGGATTGAGCAAGTTGAGGGCGAGATACAATCCCTCGACCCATGCCCCAGACATGACCATCGTGGCAACATTGCGACGGTTATTCTCCGTGAGATACTGGTTAGTGTTCATGTACACTTCACTGATAACGTTCAATGCCTCCTGACGCGACAGGTCAGACCGCTCAAGCTTGGCAAGTACATCCTCATCAAGCACCTTGATGATGCCAAGTCGCTGCGTCATTCCTTTGAGGGTGTTGAGGTAGTCCACCATACGCTGCGACTGGTTGAACATTCCAGAGACGCTCATATCAGTGGCGTATATGCCAAGATTAAGCGCCATCTTAAGGTTACTGGAATACGACTGCGACCTACTAAGTTGCGCAAGTAGCTGGTCATCAAAGTTAACCCCCGTCTCCTTGATGATAGACGCCATCTCGATAGGCGCAGGGAGGGTATAGAGGATAGTGCGAGACTTGTTCAAATCCTCCGCCTTAGTGTCGACCACTGCAATAGAGTCGTTCACATCAATATCCTCAAGGTTTGTCGTCGTCTGTGTGCGCGCACAAGAGGTGAGCATGTAGATGCCAATGATAGCGCTGATAGTTGCGGGAATAAGTTTCATTGGTTTATTTGTTTTGGCTGTAAACTCTTTGTCCGAAGATAAGGCTGCCTATACGCACGATGTTTGCACCGTTACTGACAGCTATTTTATAGTCGCCCGACATGCCCATACTAAGTACCGAGAAGTCGGACGACCCATGGAAGTAGTTATCTCTAAGATCACAGAAGATGTCATGCGCACGGGCGAAGTCAACATTGACACGCAACATGTCAGGCGTATTCGACGCCATAGCCATGAGCCCCCGTATTCTGACGTTATGCAAGGCGGCAACCTGACCACTCTTCATGAAATCGACAAGCTCGTCAGGCGAGAACCCGAACTTAGTCTCCTCCTGCGCCACATGTACCTGCAACAAGCAGTCAATGACACGCCCCACCTTCCGACCCTCCTTGTCAATGACACCAAGTAGCTTAGGAGTATCAACAGAGTGGATGAGATACACAAAGGGCGCTATATACTTCACCTTGTTCGTCTGAAGATGCCCTATCAGATGCCAACGAATATCCCCAGGCAACTGCGGCGCCTTCTCCACCATCTCCTGCACCTTATTCTCACCAAAATCCCTCTGCCCCACCCCATACGCCTCCTCTATGAGCGACACAGGATGAGTCTTCGAGACAGCGAGGAGACTGACCCCCTCCGGCAACGATGCCCTGATATCAGTTATTGCTTGACTTACTTGCGACATTCAGCAATTACTCCCTACGAAACAATACCACAAATTAAGCGAAAAAAGCAGAAGAAGACAACGAAATTGGTGAAATAAATCACTCTATACCCTCGTCGACAAGTTTGACAAACAACCCCGACCGCAACTTAGGCTCAAACCACGTGGTCTTAGGTGGCATGATATTCCCCGTATCGGCTATATCCGTGAGCTGCTTCATCGATACCGGATACAAGGCAAACGCCACCGCGGCCTCACCCGCATCCACACGCCTCTGCAACTCACCAAGCCCTCGTATGCCCCCCACAAAGTCTATCCGTGCCGACCGACGCATATCCTCAATACCAAGAATCGGCGTCAAGACATTATCACTGAGCACGCTGACATCAAGCACACCTATGGGATCCGCGTCATTATATGTCCCCTGATGTGCCGTGAGTCGATACCAGACGCCATTCAGATACATCGAGAACTCATGCAGCCTACGTGGAGCTACCGCCTCACTCCCCACAGCCTCCACATCCATCACCCTCTTGAGCTTCTCCATGAATAGGTTGATACTCATCCCATTCAGATCCTTCACAAGTCGATTATAGTCCATGATATGCAACTGGTCATCAGGGAATATCACCGCCATGAAGTAGTTATAGTTCTCACGCCCCGTATGATTAGGGTTACGCTCCGCAAACTCCCTGCCTATACGTGCGGCGGCGGCTGTACGATGATGCCCATCAGCCACATACGTCGCTGGTACTTTGTCGAACAACGCCTCAAGCATGCCTACCGTCCGCAAGTCATCCACCACCCACAACCTATGACCAACATTGTCCGACGACACGAAGTCATACGCAGGCTCCGTCTTCTTGACCTGCTCCACTATCGCGTCTATCTGCGGCACAGCCTTATACGCAAGGAACACCGGCTCTATATTAGCATGCAGCCAACGTGTCAGCACCATGCGATCCTCCTCCTTGTCAGGTCGTGTCAACTCATGCTTCTTGATAAGCCCATTGTCATAATCCTGGCACGCCGCGGCAGCCACAATACCAGTCTGACTCCTCCCATCCATGGTCTCCTCATACACATAATAGCCCGGCGTAGCGTCCTGCACAAGCCACCCCTCCTCACGCGCTATCTTGAAGTTCTCCTGCGCCTTGGCATAGACAACGTCAGAATGTATATCCGTACCTTCCGGGCAACATATCTCCGCCCTCGTGATGTTGAGCAACGACACCCTGTCCCCAGCGGCCATAACGGCGGCCTCCTGTGTGTTCATGACGTCGTATGGTAGGCACGACACACGCTGCGCAAGTGCCTTAGGTGGGCGCAGAGCTCTGAATGGGCGGACTTTGACCATGTTTGTTACGTTGTTGTGTATACCGCTAATTTAATGCGATTCGACGAGATCGGCAAAAAAATGTTACCCCGCGTAAACAATGACAGCCGCAAAGGACTATCCCGCCCCCTGCGACTGCCACAAATTCCCTATCCTCCCCTACCCTACAAGTTGAAGTTCAATCCCACACTATACACACCTTTCACCACGTCCGAATACACAAACTCCCTCTTCTCATTGTTGAACAAGTTATGCGCATTGAAGAACAACTCCACCGCATCCACCGGCTTATACCCCACCTTAAGATTCACCGTGCAACGAGCAGGCAACTCCTCACCCTCCGAATTGTACTTCGTGGCATACTTACGCTTACTCATGAAGTTAGCAAAGGCCGACACACTAAGCTGCTGCAACGGCTTATAAATGACACCCAACATGCCATACACCCTCGGCGTAGCCTTATTCTCCACCCCATCCTGCTTCACCGAACCAAAATTACGGGCTATCGCCTCATCCACCTCTCCTCCATGCTCCACAAGATCCCTAATGTCATCCGCCTTATGCGTGCCAACGTCATACGTGTTGAGCTCCGGGTTATAGTTGCTCCCTAACGCATACTGCCTATACTCGGCCAACTTCCCCTTCTTCTCCTCTGCCGTCAACGTCGTATTCGTGAGTATGCCGATATACTCGCGAATGTACGTCGTGACCTGCTCCTGAGCTCCCAACAGCAAGTTCTGTATCACCTGCGTCTGGCTATACTGGTAATAGTCGTCTATCGTAGTCTTCTGCACATTGGCATTGAGCTTGGCTATAAGCTTCGACGAGATTATCCAGTCAATATTGAAACTCAGCCCATACTGGCTCACCTTATACGGCAATACCCCATACTTTATCGACGCATACGACCGCAAATTAGCATATATCTCGTTAGCCGTGACATTCCCTGCTATATACCCGTCCACCAACGACTTGTCCACTCGCACGAACCCATTATTAGCCATCAACGCCCCAAAGTCCGACGACCGCGAGTAAAACACCTCCGCGTCTATCAACATCGACGACGCCGGCTTAACCCTATAACCCACCTCAAAGTTGTCTATCTTCGCAAGATTCGCCTCCGGATCCGCACTGAACTGCAACAAGTCCGGCGCAAGCAACGTCGTCCTATGCCACGTGAAGTTCGCGTTACTGTTCACCAATATGGCCGACCTGTTAGCACGACCATACACAAACCGCACGAAATTATCACCATTGATAGAGTAATTAGCCGAGAACTGCCACGAATGATTCCACTTGTCCGGTATATTCGTCCTGTCCGACCTGAACGACCCTATAAGACGCACATCACCTACACGGTAATCCAACCGTATCGACGGCGAGAACGACTTCATATAAGCCGTATAATTGCAAAAACCCGACAAGTTGTCATGATCATCCGCCGCATACTCATACGTCCCAGGATCATGATAATGCCACCCATAACCACTCCCCAAATCATCATACGTCGGCACATAGTCATCCGACTGCAAATACGAATACGCCACTCCCGGACGTATCATCAACCCGCCCGCATGTATGTCATACTCCGCCGACGCGTTAAACTGCTTTACATCCGACTTGAACCCAGGCACCCCCAAAGCATAATCACCAGGACCTCCCTTATAGTTCAGCAACACCTTCAAATCACCCACATTCGCCGCAACCGCCACATACCCGCTCTTCGACGTCCTCCCATTAAACGAGAAGTAATCATCACACACAGGCGTAGTGTTAACGTGCGACCGCTGATACCCTCCTGTAACGTCAAACCTCACCCTCTCATTCGGCGTTATCGCCACATAACCGTTATACGACTCCGTCCTGCGCGCCAACCCCGGGTCTGGGAACATCCTCCCAATAGGCGTCTCCGGCTCAAGGCAGTCGTAAATACTGTAATTCACCTTATCCGCCGTATACAACTGCCGCAAACTCTCCACATCCTCAGCCGCAATATACCCGCCCCCCGACATATCCCTAAGCACACCCGACTGCATATACTCCCCCAACTGCTCCACCGTGAACGTGCTCTCCACCGCAGGAGCACCCTCCCCCGCAAGCACCACCCCCGACGCCGGGATGACATACAACTTGTCCGTAGGCCTATCCCGCTGCTGCACACTAACCGTCAAACCCAACGCCAACTTATCACTAAACGCCTTCCGCAACGCCACATTCCCCACATACGTCCCCAAATTACCCATCTGAGCGCTGCCCGACACCCTCGCCACACCCCCGTCTGGCTTCATCGTCAATATATTAATCACTCCCGTCACAGCATTCGCACCATACAACGCCGACGACGCGCCACGCACCACCTCTATACGCTCCACATCCTCAATGTCTATCGGCAACATGTCAAAATTCACCGCCCCCATCGCCACATTGTTCACCGGACGACCATCCACCATCACCAACGTGTTCGAATTCTCCGTATACAACAGCAAATTGTTATCCGGTATATTATTCAATCCCCTCGTATGTATGTCATACACACCATTCGTCTTCTCCGACACTATCATACCTGGTATCAAACGAAACGCCTCCTCTATCGTCGACACACCATACGAACGCATCTCGTCATGAGTGATAACCGTCGTCGACAACGGCGACGTGAACGTGTTCTCCTCCTGCTTCGACGCCGACGACACGTTCTTATTCATTATCAAGGCGAACAACTCGTCAACCGACGATACGCCAAGCGTCTCAACCGCAGCCATCAAATCCTCCAACGGCAACTCCGACAACTCTTCCGTCGACATCGCCAATATCTGCTCGCGGCTCAACGCCACCTGGGCCACCGTTTCCCCAACGGGACACAAAATCATCAACCAGAGGAGGACACACAGTCCCTTCTTACAAAATTTCATTATGAGGTCTATTTTAAGTGTGACAAGCAACGGGTTAGCCCCGGCTATGAAACAAAATTGTGTCCTATTACGTTCATTGGAGCAAATGGTTACGACAATGGAGACTTTTTCACCACCACCCACAACCCACACTACTCCTAACTCCTACCAACATCCTACCAAC
>CAZPPW010000027.1:0-21237 GCA_964588595.1 uncultured Marinilabiliaceae bacterium | reverse complement strand
ATGTTAAAGTTACGTTAAAGATTAGAGGAGGGTGCGGGCGGATGTCTGTACATGGGTGGGTTGCGACCGTGGAGTTAGTGCGCCTTACGGCGTTGAGGGGATGGGGCGGCGGGTGTGCAAGTGGGGGTGCGAGAGGGGGTTTGGGGGTGGAAAATATTTGTTGGGGGTATGTTGTTGTGGGATAGGGGGTTAGGGGAAGGGAAGAGGGGCGTGGAGGGGGATTTAACAGTTGGGTTTTGGGGATTAACGTGAAAATCGGGAGATGTGGGTATTCGTCACACTTACGACGAGAAAATGGGGGATGGGAGAGGGGGTGGATGGGGTGATTTTTGGAGGATGGGTGTGGTTTTGGGGTTTTGATAAGGGTTGAAAATGGGATTTGTTGTTTGACGAGGAAGCGGGATTGGGTCGCGGAGCATCTGGGTAGCATCCGCGGAGCATAGTTGGAGCATCGTTGGAGCATACAGGGAGCATGCAAGGAGCATATTTGCCCTTTTGGAGACCTTTGGGGGAGGATTGGGGTCGGGGGCGTGGGAGGATGGATGGGGAAAAGAGACAGGTGCGGGAATAGGGGAATGTGTGGGGATGGGGTTAGCACGCCTTACGGCGTAGAGACGATGTGGACATCGTCTCTACAACTGTAGGTGCGACTGTTAGTTCGGGCACGCCTTCGGCGTAGAGACGCCGTGGGCGGACGTCTCTACATGCCAGCGTTTCGACCGTTAGTTAGGGAATGATGTGAGACGTTCTGGACAACGTCTTTACACTGACCGAGGAGTTTGCGGAAGCGAAGTGAGTTGATGTAGTCTTGCTGAGGGGTGCAATTTTCAATCTTTATGTTGGAGAGGAAAGTATTTAGGGCGGAGGTGGCGAGGAGCTGGTTGGGGCGGGCGGCGCGTATCTCGGAGAATGTCATGCGGCTTGCCTCGGAGAATGCGACTATGGCGTCCCAACCATCGGGGCGTGAGGCTGCCATCATGGCAGAGTCGCCCATCTTTTTATAGGGCCAGAATGTGTAACCGATGTTGGCGGCTTCGAGGGTGCGGCAGAAGGCGTTGTGCCACTCGTAGGTGTTGTGTCCGATTTCGCCCATATACATTGGCAGACCAGTAGAGTCGCGGAATGCGACAATCTCTTTGATGGCATCGGGGGTGGGGTCGCCGCCATAGCGGTGGCATGTGAACATCAGTTTATCGTCGAACTTCCAGTCGGTGAAGACCTTGAAGTTGCCATTCCATTGGGCGCCGCCGAGCATGATGATGTGGTTGTTGTCGACCTGCCTTATGTTGGCGACGGCTTTCTTGTAGAGGGGTTCGAGGAGCGCGTTGAGGCTGTCGACATCATTGAAATAGGGTGCGATGGGCTCATTGAGGAGGTCGTAGCCTAAGATGGTGGTCTCGTTGCGGTAGTGGTGGGCTATGTCGCGCCAGATGGAGCAGAAGAGGTCTTGGCTTGCCGGGGAGGTGAGGAGCCATGGGTAGCCGTAGCTGTCGTCGATGTTATCGCCAGTTTGTCCGCCTGGGGCGTCGTGCATATCGAGAATGACGTATAGCTTGGCGGCTTTGCACCAAGATATGAGGCTGTCGATGCGTGCGAAGCCGTCTTGCGCGTGTGTGAGGCCCATATAATCCTCGTTGGTGAAGAGTTTGTAGTGGAAAGGCAGGCGGACGGTGTTGGCGCCTTGCGCGGCTATGAAGTCGATGTCGGCGCGGGTTATATAGTTGTCTTTGAAGGCTTTCCAGAAGGAGGCTGTTTTGTCGGGGCCTACCAGTTGGCAGAGCATGTCGTTTATTTGGCGTGGGGAGTTGGTTTTGGCGAAGCCGAACATGTAGCCCTCGGGGTTGAGCCAGTTGCCGAGGTTATTGCCACGGATGAATAGGCGTGTGCCGTCGGGCTGGACAAGGTCGTCGCCACTGATGCGGACGAAGTCAGAGGGCGATGGGTTGGTGGGCGATTGCTTGGCGCAACTTGTGAGGGTGATGGCGAGGCATAGGGTTGCCATCGTGGTAAGAAATGGTTTCATAGTCAAATCATTAAAGAGAGGAGAAGCGAGGATGTTTGGATGTCCTTAGCTTCTCCCCTCAAGGGACACGAAATTACCTAACAAACTTCATTTTTGGTAGCTTGGATGGGCTACTTAGGGTTTTGCGTGATGGCATATTCGCCTTTGGAGGCTGTGGCCTCTATCTCGCTTTGAGGTATCTGTATGAACTTTTTATTCTCGGTCCAATTGTCACGCTCGGGGATAGCCTGGCCGCCCCATGACATGGTGTTCTTGTCTTGGAGCAATACGCCACCTCCGGCAGTGAGAGTCTGCGCCGCCTTGCCAGAGCGGACGAGGTCGAAATAGCGTTTGCCCTCGCCGACGAACTCGAGGCGACGCTCGTCGATGATGTTGTCGATATTGGCGGTGCGGTGGGCCACCTTGGCGCGGTCTCGCACTTGGTCGTAATAGGCTTGCGCCTTTGTGGCGTCGCCGTTCTCGAGAGCCAGTTCGGCGGCATTGAGGAGCGTCTCGGCGTAGCGGTAGAGGTGGAGGTTATAGTCCCAGTTGAGGTCGGCGTCGCCTTGTGAGCCCACGTTGCCGCCTGGTCGGGGGAGGTATTTGCGCAGGAAGTAGCCGGTGTTTTGGTATCGGCCGCCGTAGGAGACGTTATATCCGAGTGCGGCTTTGGCTTTGGAGTAGGCGTCCATATCGAGGATGCCGAGGTCGCGACGTGCATCGCCATCCTCATAGTCGTCGTACACCTCCTTAGAGACGGTGCAGAAACCCCATCCGGAGCTGAACTCTGGGTTCTCCTCGTCGCTTGTGAAGCCGTCTATGCCAATCATTGCGGGAAGGACTGTGCCGCCTGTGGTGTTGGCGCTGCCCCATGTGCGTTTACCGCCTGCGGCAGTGAAGTTGATGTCGAGGATAATCTCATCGTTCCACTCGTTGGTCACGTCCCACAGTTCTTCGGCGGACACGAGGGAGTAGGCGTTGGAGTTGATGATAGCCTCCATATAGGCGAGAGCCTTGGCGTAGCGGCTCTTGTCTTGCTGATACATGACATAGTCGGCATATATCATGGCTGCCGCGGCTTGCGTCATGCGACCTTTCTGGTCGTCGGTGCGAGTCATGGGCAGGGCGTTAGCGTCGAGCACTTGCTCAAGGTCGGCCACTACGGCGTTGTAGATCTCATCGGCCTTGAGTTGTCGGGCGAGGTAGGGTGAGGTGAGGTTCTCCTCGTAGTATGGCACGTTGCCCCAGGTTTTCCATAGGACGAGGTAGTACCATGCGCGCAGCACGTGACCTTCGGCGATGTAGGACTTCTTGTCGTCGTCGGATATGGCAGATGAGGCCGTGGCGTTGTCGATGAGACGTATTGAGCGGTTGATGCCGGAGTAGGCTGTGGACCATGCGCCGTCGATGTTATTGGCGGGGTCGGAACGGTATTGCGAGATGAGGTGGAGGTGCCCCTGGTCGGATGTGGAGCTACCACCGACGTAGATGTCGTCGGCCATACAGTCCCATACGAGGTTGAGTGGAGCCCATCCGCTGAAGTAGTCGAACCACTCCATAGGGTCGTAGGCGGCTATGGCGGACTCCATGATACGGCTGTCGGTGTTGTAGTATCCGTCGATGACGACTGAGCTTGCCGGCTCCTCGCTGAGGAAGTCATCACCGCAGGCTGACAGTGCGAGCAGGGCGGCGACGGATGCCGCGGTTATATGTCTTGTATACATCATCTTAGAGTTAAAAGGTTAGAAGTTAAGGTTGAGGCCCACGGTAAAGGTGCGTGCTTGTGGATAGTAGCCACGGTCGATGCCATTCGAGGCGTCGTTGTTGAGCTCGGGGTCTAAGCCTTTGTAGCTTGTCATCGTGGCAAGGTTCTCGGCTGCCACGTAGATGCGGAATCTCTCGACGAAGAACTTCTCGGTCAGGCTGGCGGGGAGAGTGTAGCCCAGCTGGATGTTCTTGATACGTGCGAAGGAGCCGTTCTTGATGTAGAGGTCGGAGAAGTTGCCCCAGTTCTTGTTGTTGTCGTTGCCGCTCCAGCAGAAGCGTGGCATGGTGTTAGAGGTGCCTTCGCCGTGCCATCTGTCGGCGAACTCGGCGGGGAGGTTGACCCATTGGCAGTCGAGACGTCGGGTGACATCGGCTATGTCGTTGCCCCACTGTCCGGATATGAGCATGCTGAAGTCGACCGCCTTATAGCTTGCGCTGAGGTTGAAGCCGAATGTCCAGTCGGGAGTACCTTTGCCGATGTTGGTTTTGTCCTTATCGTCGATAGTGCCGTCGCCATTGAGGTCGAGGAAGCGCACATCGCCAGGCACGGCGTTGGGCTGAATGAGTTCACCGTCTTTCGCCCATGCCTCAATCTCCGCCTGATTTTGGAATATGCCGGCGGTCTTATAGCCCCAGAAGTATGGGTAGGGCTGGCCATTCTCGGCACGGGATATGTTGCCAATCTGGTGCACGTTGTCCATCGTCTCGAAGCCGTCGGCATTGCCGAGGTCGATAAGCTCGTTCTTGAGGTAGCTGAGGTTGGCCTTCACGCCAAGTGAGAAGTCGCCCTTACGCAGCTTATAGCCGAGCTCGAACTCCACGCCAGAGTTCTGCATGGAACCCACATTACCCCAAGGCTTACTCTCACCGAGATATGTGGGCACCGCCATCTCCTTGAGCATACCGTTAGTCTTCTTCTTGAAATAGTCGACGCTGAAGGTGAGAGCGTTGTTGAAGAAGCCGAGGTCGACACCTACATTTGTCTGCTCACTCTCCTCCCACTTGAGGTCGGCGTTAGGCGTGCCAGACGGCTTAGAGCCGATAACGACCTTCTGATTCTCTCCCTTGCCAAGCACATAGTTGTTGCCAAGGGAGACGTTAGCCGTATAGCGGAAGTTACCGATATTCTCATTACCATTCTTACCCCACGAGAAACGCACCTTGATATTGCTCAACCAGTCGGCACGATCGGCCATCCATTGCTCATTGGTGACATTCCAACCAGCCGACACAGACGGGAACGCTCCCCACTTGTTACTCGACCCAAAGCGCGAGGAACCGTCACGACGCACGGTGAACTGGAACATATACCTCTCGGCATAGTTATAGCTCACACGACCGAAATACGACGCGAGCGAGTTAGGGTCACCCTGACCACCATACGTGGACTGCCGACCATCGGACGCCAAACCCGTAGTGAAGTTGATATTAGCCTTGTCCTCGTTATACTCGACCATATCGTAGGCCGAGCCACCAAGCTGACGACTGGTATAACGCTCGGCCGACTGCCCCACGAGCAGGCTCAACGAGTGGTCGCCAAAGGTGTTGTCATACGTCAGGATGTTCTCTATCTGCCATGTGTAGCCACGGTTCATCTGCGACCATACCTCCGACTCCAGCTCCTTCATGTTCTTATTGAGGTAGTATGGGAACTTATACCCGTCTGACCCCCAGAAGGCAAGATCGGAGCCCCACGAGAACTTATACTTCAGCTTGTCCCATATAGCGAGCTCGACGCTGATATTGGCGATGAGCTTGTCAGAGTTGCTCTTGTCGGTAGGCAAAGAGAGGTGGGCAAGCGGGTTGGCCAACTCGTTGAAGTCAGGACTTGGCAGCATGAGTAGCTTACCGCTTTTCTTATCTCGAACGAAGTCGCCATAGTCCTCAGAGTAGTTGCTGCCAGCCACCTCACGAAGCTCATCCTCGCTATCGGCATAGACCTTCATCGTAGGGTCCATGAATAGCGCGTCGGCAAGCACAGAGCCAGTGAGGCTACCTGCCGCGATACTCGTGCTGTTAATGCGAGAGTAGCTGACGTTGGCCGTAGCAGTCAAGCTATTGAGCCAACGACGCTCCGCCGTAGCATCAAACACCTTATACTGGGTATTACTGCGGAGCGAGAAACGCCTATAGTTAGAGTGGTCATAATCGCCACCAAGGATACCCTCCTGGTTGAAATACCCCGCCGAGAAGTAATAGTTCACACGGTCATTCGCCCCACTGAGGCTAATCTGATGATTCGTGGTGAACGCACCGTCATAGAACGCCACATCCTGCCAATTAGTACCCTCACCGAGCAACTCAGGGTCGGAAAACTTGGCCTCCTGACCCGCATACGCCGCAGCCTCATTCATAAGTGTGGCATACTCCCTGGCGTTGAGCATCTCACGCTTACGCCACGCGCTCTGCCAACCAAACGACCCCTCATAGTTGATGTCCACCTTGCCCTGCGCGCCACGCTTCGTAGTCACGAGCACAACGCCATTAGCCGCCCTCGCGCCATACACTGCCGCCGACGCCGCATCCTTGAGCACCTCTATCGAGGCAATGTCGGCCGGGTTGATGTTGTCAATGCCCCCGCCTATCGGCATACCATCGACGATATACAGAGGGTCAGAGTTGTTGATAGTACCCGTGCCACGCACACGCACCACCGAGCTCGCCCCCGGCTGACCATTCTGCGTCGTCACCTGCACACCCGCCGCAAGTCCTTTGAGGGCGTTATCAACCCTCGTGGGCGACACCTGGCTCAGCTCCTCGGCACCAACCTTGGCTATAGCCGCCGTCACCACGCTCTTCTTCTGAACACCATAACCAATCACCATAAGCTCGTCCAGCTCATTAAGCTCATCCTTCAACATGAACACGATAGAACTGCGCCCATTGACCGCCTCAGATGCCGAAGCGTAGCCCAGGAACGACGCGTCAAGCACAGCGTCAGTCCCCACAGTCAAGGAAAAACGACCATCAAAGTCGGTGACACTTCCGTTTGTCGTGCCATGCTCAAGCACGAGTGCACCCACAATAGGCGCGCCCTTCTCGTCCTGCACCATACCCGTCACCACGACACTTTGCGCCCATAGCCACGTCGACATGAGCGCCATCAGGCACAGTGCCGACAGACGCCTCAGCAAATGAGTGTTTCTTGTTTCTGCTTTCATTACATTAGTGTTGTTTGTAGTAGTTGTGAACCAGACGCCATTAACATCTGTTAGGCACAAAGGTACTCCCTCCTCCTCCCCCAAACTCCCCTCGGTAAATGACGAAAGTAAACCACCACAATCGCCAACCATCTGACTATCCGCCCTTTAACCACAAACCACCACCCCACATCGGTAAACTCTTAATCAACCGACATGGACAACCCCATCTGATAATTTTAACTTAACACCCACAATTTCTCCACTCCCCCACCCCACCCCGCCCACCTCTCCACACCCCATCCCTCCAAACTCCTACCAAACTCCTACCAACCTCCTACACAACTCCTCCAACTATTATTGCCCGAAGCATACTTGAAGCATACTTGAAGCATCAACGAAGCATCAAACCCCGATTTCCGAGAAAAAAATATCCCTCACCTCGCTATACCACACCCACTTACACACCCACTCCGTATGTAATTTTCACATATCTACACACCCATCACGCTATTTAACAAACAGCACCCTCCTCCGCCTTCCGCCCAAGGTTCCTCACCCGCAAAGCAAACTCCTCCTTAGGCACCGCGCTCTTATTGCGCATCTTCAAGCGGTTATTATATATCGTCTGCGGCGAGCAATGCAGAAAATCAGCTATCTTGACGTTGTTGTTTATCCCAAGACGCACCAAAGCGTATATGCGCAAATCCGTATTGAGCAACTCCCCATCCCTGAGCACGATACGCTCCTCAGGGCGCAACAAGCCGTTGATGTCCGCCACGAACGACGGGAACACCTTCAAGAACACCATGTCGAAGTTGGCATAAAAATCGTGCAACTCCCTCTTCGCTATCGGCGTCTCCGTCTGCTTCAGCAAGTCCTGCACCTGACCGCACCTTATCTTGCGGTTCACGCTCTTCCGGAAGTCGTCCATCTTGCTGATATACGTCGAGCAAAGCGCAAAAACGTAACCTATATATTCCTCCTTAATGTAATTAGCGTCAGACAGTTGAGCGTTATTCTCCTGCAACTTACCGTTCAGTTCGTGCAACTTCTCGTTAGTGTCTTTCAGTTGCGCCCGGCTCTCCCCAAGCAGCGCCACGTGGTCGGCAAGCGATGAGTTCACCTCGTCCAGCTGCCTGCGTCGCCTCTTCAGCCGGCGCACCTGCCAGCAAATGAACGACAACGCCACGACAAGCAACGTCGCAAGGCCGGCCGTCGTCCACAGGCTGCGGCGCAGTCCCCGCATAAGCTCCCGGTCACGTTCCTGCGCCGCCTTGTGTATCGTGTCGAGCGCCTTCAGAGTCTCCGTCAGGCGTATGCGGTTGCTATATGCTTGCGCCGCGCGTAGGCAATGGTTGCCATAAGCATACGCCCGGTCTATGTCGCCCAGCCCGAACACCACCATCGTCAGCTCCTCAAGCGAGGCTATGTCCCGGTTGGCAATCCTTATGTCGGCCATCGCCGATTGCGCCAAGTGCCTCACGAAGCTGTCATCATCCCCCGCGTCTTTGCACAAGTGCGCAAGGAGATATTCACATTTGGCGTCATTATGGGTGTCATAGTCCGAATGCGCCATAGCCGCCTCAAGCTCCCGCCGCACCGAGTCCGTCAGCGCCGTGCCGCGATATTTCCACCCCTTGTACCACAAGTGGGCGAGCGACCCCTCCGGCGTGGCGGCATAAAGCGAGTCGTTATAGGCCTTCTCCGCCCGATAATAGGCTGGACTATGCGCATCCTCATCGCCCGCGTATTGGGCAAAATGCGATGTCAAATACGCCATCTGAGCGTAATACGACGCCTTCGACTCGCACGGCAAACCCGACACGCCCACTCCCCGCAACACGTCGCTCGCCTCCTTGAGCAAACCCATGGCCGAGAACACGTGCGACCGCGCTATCCTGCACTCCGCCACCCAGTCCTCACGCCCAAGCCGCCGCGCAAGCTCCTCGCCGAGAACAGCATAGCGCATGGCGGAATCCGTGTCAAACACCATAAACTCGTCATACATCCGCTTATAGTGCCAATACAGCTCCTCCACCCTCAGCCCGCTCGGCTCATTCTTGCGCAACAACTCAATGCGCCCGCACTTGCCGCGCTCATACTGCGCATTGCGCTCCAATATGTCATCAAGCGTATCAAGCGCCGCAATGGTGACGGTCGACAGCGACTGCGCAAACACCACGTTGGCGCACCACGCCGAAAGAAGCAAGAATAGCAATAAGTGTCTCATTGACGTTTTTGTTGGTAGCCGCACGAAGGAGAGAATAGGGCGAACAGCAATAGAGGTTCCTATACGTAATCTATGCAAATATACGAAATACCCTCTTCCCCAACCCCAAAACACCACAAAAACACACACTTGCGCCGCGCATCACAACCCAACACAACCCGCAACCATAGCGAACAGTAAAGACCCCCGACCCCTTGCCACCAACAAAGAAAAAAACCGTTATAGCTTTTCTTTCAGCTCTTCCAACATGTCTCTCTTGAACCGCGACACTATCTGCCGCCTCTCCTCTTCCGTAGGATATTTGCCATACGGGAAGTTCTTGTTCAGTATGCCGTCCACAAAATAGTGATCCTCGAAGAAACGGATATAGAATGTCTTTTCCATCCTGAAATCAGGACGCCGCGGCTCCTGTGGCGACATCATCTTGCAAGTGAACCACATCGAGTGCGCCTCATCAACATACTCCCCGATTTGACTGCCATCCGCATCGCGCATCACCCCGTTGACCTCCACCCCGCCCCACGCCTCCGCCGTCTTCGACATGATATTGAACACCTCCACGCCCTCGAACCGAAACACCCCGTCAAGCCCATCCACAGCCCCGCAGAAGGCGTCAGAGAGTGGGAAGTATACAAACTCCAGCACATTCCACACCTCTTCCCTACATCTCTTCTTGGCGGTGCCCGCTTCGGCCTCCTGCTGCTTCTTCAAGCGCTGAGCTATACGCGCCTCCTTGATGAAGTCATCGTCATCTTCTATGCTCTGCCCCTTGGCTGCCTTGATGCAAGTGGCGAGAGCACGCTCCATACACTGCTCCACATACGCCACAAACGGACGAATCTGCCCCACCCCGGCGTGCGCACCCACCGACGGCACCATCCCCACCATAGCGTCACACCGACCGAGGGCATCGAGATAGTTCTCCTTGTCCGCACTCTTCACCACTATCATCGGATAGCCGTGGCGGCAGAGTATATAGTTCACCAGCAGTCGGGCCATACGTCCATTGCCGTCCTCAAAGGGATGGATGCGGATATAGCGGTAGTGGAATAGGGCGCAAAGCTCCGCCAACGTGAGCTCCCCCTTGTCCTCCTCCTCATTATACCACCTCACAAGGTCGGCCATCAACGCCGGCGTCTCTTCGGGCGAGGCATACTCAAAGCGCTCACCCGCAAGCGTCATCACACTGTTAGGGCGTGTCTTGTACACCCCCGCATGCACCACATACGATGTCTGCACCCCCCCGGGCAACCGACGATATACGGTATAGTCTTCGCGCAGTATAGTGCGGTGCAGTTGCCGCACGAACACCTCCGTAAGCGGGCATCCCGCCCCCGCCTGGTCCCGCATCATGCTCAACCCCACATTGCTGGCCTTCATATCCTCCAGGTCCTTCATGTTGGCGGCATCCACCACCTTGCCAAATAGCAACAGCAGCTCTGTCTGACCATACGTCAGCGTATTGCCCTCTATGTGGTTACTGTTGTAGTTGAACTCCAACATGAACTTTCGTTCAAGCCTATGCCTGTCCTCACCCTTCAGCGGCAGCAGACTCTCCCACTCTTTATGCAGCTCATCTATATTTCCGATTTCCTTTTGCACAAGAATACATTTGCGACAAGTATAATAAAAACCTGCGAGTTTCGGACAACAAATAAGGGGCGAGACGCTCCAATCAACGTCTTTACAGACGACAACAAGCCCCCGCATAGAGATAAGCACAACTCCCTCCCCACCCCCCAACACCAAAAAAGGCCCAGGAGCAACACCTCCTGAGCCTCCCGACAGTCGGGGTGACTGGATTCGAACCAGCGACAACACGCCCCCCAGACGTGTACTCTAACCGGGCTGAGCTACACCCCGAAGTACCAACCGTCATCGTAAGACGATGCAAAAGTAGTGTTTTATTCAATACGCGGTTGCGCCACAACCAAAAATATTGCCCACCACAAGCACCCCACCCCCCAACCCCGCACACCAAAAAGCGGGAACACGACCCCTCGGCCATGCCCCCGCCACTACGCACGCCACATCGTGGCTACTTTATGTTCTCCCGAAGACGATTAAGATACTTGCTCATCTCGACAGAGTCACGACGCTTGATTATCTCCAGCAAATCCTCCATCTGGGTTATGACGTTCTCCACCTTCTCCGGCGTATAAGGACTGAACAACACCTCCGACACAAGATAGTCATCCTCCGACAGCACCCCCTTGGCTATATTGAGATGCTTGGCGAATGTCGTGCCAGGCGCGTCAGGATACTTCATGCAAGCCGCAAACACCATAGTCGAGACGAAGGGTATCGACAGCGAGTAGGTCATCATCTCGTCATGCGCCTCAAACGTCAACTCATGCAACTGCAACCCAAGGCTGCCATACAAATCCTTGAAGAACACACGCCCCAGATGGTCTCCCTCGCTGATTATCACCGCGTGGTTCTGGCTCAGCTCACGCAGATTGGCGAATGTAGGGCCAAACATGGGGTGCGTGGAGACGAATGGATGACCACTGCGCTTATAGAAGTCGAGCAACCCAGTCTTGACCGACGCTATGTCCGACAGCATGCAACGCTCCGACGTGTAGGGCAGCACATCCTCAAATGTCTTGAGGGTATATTTCAGCGTCACCGCGTTGACAAGCAGCTCCGGGTCAAACTCCCTGATCTCCTCAAGCGACGTCAACCTGCGCGTGTTGAAGACGTATTGCAACTTGCGCACATCGGTGTCATATATGGCCACGTCGTGCAAAAGGCACATAGTGTCGGCAAGGAACGAACCCATCTTGCCCGCACCTACGATACAGATCCTCATGGCACGCTACTTCTTAGCCTTTTGCAACTCAAGCATGACCGCCGTCTGCCTGTTCACACTCTCCTCATGTATCGCCTCATAAAGCTTAATCACGAAGTCCGGGTTGAGCTTGTTCTGCTCTGCTATGGCACGGCGGCTGGCAAGTATCTCGTCATATCGGCGCGCCTGGAGCACCGTGATGCCGTTCTCAAACTTATATTTGGCTATCTTCTCCGAGATGCTCATGCGCTTCGCCACGATCTCCACTATCTGCTTGTCGAGGATGTCTATCTGCTGGCGCAACTCATCAAGCTCCGTGCGCGGCTTGTCGCCTATCTTAGCGTCGCGGATCACGATGTCGTTGAGTATCATCTTCAGGTGAGCCGGCGTGACCTGCTGCTTGGCGTCGCTCCACGCGCGTGCCGGGCACTCATGGCTCTCAATGATGAGGCCGTCAAAGTTCAAGTCCATAGCCTGCTGCGACACCTCAAGTATCAACTCGCTGTCGCCCGATATATGGCTGGGGTCGTTGATTATGGGCAACTGCGGCAGTCGACGGTGCAACTCAATGGCAATCTGCCACTGCGGGTCGTTGCGATACTTAATCTTCTGATATACAGAGAACCCGCGGTGTATGGCGCCAAGCCTCTTTATCCCGGCGCGGTTCAGCCGCTCGAACGCCCCAATCCACAGCTCAAGGTCAGGGTTCACAGGGTTCTTGACGAGTATAGGCATATCGGTGCCACGTAGCGCGTCGGCCACCTCCTGCACGGCAAACGGGTTGGCCGTGGTGCGCGCGCCAATCCAGAGCATGTCCACGCCATATTTTATGGCCTCATAAACGTGCTGAGCCGTGGCCACCTCAACAGCCGTATACATGCCCGTCTCCTTCTTGACGCGCTGCAGCCAAGGTAGTCCCACCGAACCTACGCCCTCAAAAGAGCCAGGCCGCGTGCGTGGCTTCCAAATGCCGGCACGGAATATCTTGATGCCGTTAGCGGCAAGCTCACGCGCGGTGTTCATTACTTGCTCCTCAGTCTCGGCACTGCATGGGCCGGCTATGACGAGCGGTCGTTTAGGGTCTACTCCGGGCAGGAGTATCGACTCGAGATCGAGTTGTGCTTCCATCGTTATATGATGTTTTTCTTGTTTATTTCATTGACTTGATGCGCCTTAACGCCTCCTCAAACACCGCCACCTTGGCGCATAGCGAGATACGCAAGAAGCGTGCGCCCTGCGACCCGAATATGAACCCTGGCGTGATGAACACCCCCGTCTGATGCAATATGTCATCACTCTGCTCCTCGGCATCCTTCCACTTGTCCTGCACCTTGGCCCACACAAAGAGTCCTCCCTGCGCAGGGTTGTATTTGCAGCCAAGGGCGTCCATTATGGCGAATGCGTACTTCTGCCTGCGACGATACTCCTCGTTCAGAGCGTCAAACCACTCCTTGTCAAGTTTCAACGCCTCGACAGCCGCAAGTTGCATCGGGCGGAACACACCACTGTCCATATTGCTCTTCACCCTCAGGATAGTCTCTATCACCTCCGCACTCGACGCCGCCATGCCAAAACGCCATCCCGCCATATTGTGCGCCTTGCTCATCGAGTTGAGCTCTATGCACACATCCTTAGCCCCCTCGACAGAGAGTATCGACAGCGGACGCTCATTGAGTATGAAGCTGTAAGGATTATCATTGCAGATGAGTATGTTATGACGACGACCAAAGTCCACGAGTTTCTCATATAGCTCCATCGTGGCGGGAGCTCCCGTGGGCATATTCGAGTAGTTGGTCCACATGATCTTGACACCCGACAGGTCGAGACGCTCCAGCTCTTCAAAGTCGGGCTGCCAACCCAGATGCTCATACAGCTTATACGTCTGCGCCTTCGCGCCCACAAGCTTTGCCACCGACGTGTATGTGGGATACCCGGGGTCGGGCACAAGCACACCGTCACCCTCATTGATAAAGGCCATCATGATGTGCATAATACCCTCCTTCGACCCTATGAGCGGCAACACCTCATGGTCGGGGTCGAGCCTCACGCCATACCACTTCTGATACCACTCGGCATACGCGGCACGAAGCTGCGGTATACCCACGTATGGCTGATAGCCGTGCACATTGGGCAGGGCGGCATTGTCGGCAAGCGTCTTGACAACGTTTGGCGCAGGGGGCATATCGGGGCTACCTATGCCGAGGTTGATGACGTCGACACCTGCTTTGCGCATAGAGTCGAGGCGGCGGTTGTTGCGCGAAAAGTAGTATTCCTCGACTTTGCTCGCGCGGTTGGCTGGCGTTATAATCATGGTTATTAGCGTTAAGAGTTCTCTATTTAATTCTCGTCCGACTGTCGTCCCGTCTCATACTCACCAAGTATGCGCAACGATGAGCACAACGGCCGCACTGCCGATATGGACTGCACATACCGCGTGTAGTTCTTGAACGAGAGGTCAACGTAGAATATATATTCCCACTCATGACCCACCACGGGGTTAGACTGGATCTTCGTCATGTTGATGCCATAGAAGGCAAGCACGGTGAGCACCTTAGAGAGGCTGCCCACCTCTCCCGCCTGCGACAGCGTGAACACTATCGACGCACGGTCAATGCGGTTCTGCGCCAAGAGGTCGTCACGGTCGCACATACCGCTCTCATTGACCACCAGGAAACGCGTGAAGTTCTTCTTGTTGGTCTCGATGCCCGCCTGGAGAATATTGAGGCCATAGAGATCGGCAGCTATGGCGGGCGCAATGGCAGCCACGTCCTTATGACCGCGCTCCGCCACCTCCTTGGCCGAGAGGGCGGTATCCTCGCTCTCTATGAGCCGTATGTTGGGATAGTTCTTGAAGAACGCCTTGCATTGCGCCAGAGCCATAGGGTGAGAGTGCACCTCGCGTATATCTTCCATCTTGACCCCGGGCAACGCCATGAGGTTGTGCTTGATGCGCAACTTATACTCGCCGAGCACTTCGAGGCCCGAGTCCTTCAGGAGGGTGTAGTTGGCCTGTATGGACCCCACGAGGGTGTTCTCTATGGCGCAGATGCCGTAGAGGTCGTCCTCCTCACGCACCCGCTGGAACAACTCCTCGAAGGTCAGGCATGGCACAACCTCGACATCATAGTCGTGGAAAAATTCGCGAGCCGCAATCTCATGGTTGGCGCCACTGACGCCCTGTATGGCTACACGTCTTGTTGGTTTCATTGGTATGTCTATGTAGAAAAGTTGAGGCCCGCCTGATTTGTCTCAGGTGGGCCTCGCCAATTTATCTTGCTTGTGCTTCCTTGCGCTTACATGCGGCACCCACCTGCTCCTCTGCCTGTTGCAAAGAAGTAAAAATAGAAGCCGTAATAAAATCGCATGGTCTGCATGTGTTGTGTCGTGTTACGTTCACTGCCGCAAAGATAGGGAAAGTTTCATTTGGTTGTAACGCCCGTGAGTAATTTTACACGCCAAAAGAAGATTTTTAATGGGCAGGTTAATTTTGTCATGCCCTGCCCACCACTATCTGCCCCGACGACGTCGATGTCACCTTGACCGACGACCCGCGCTCAATATATGTGCCATCGGATATGGCGTCATACGTCGCACTGTCTATACTGACCTTACCCCCCGGCCTCAAATCCGTGGCGGCAACGCCCACCTTCCCCACGAGCGAGTCCAGCAGACTCTTCTCGACACCCACATACCCGTCCGACGTCTCCTGCACCGTCTCAAGCTGCAAGCGGGCAAGAGGACTTCCCTTCTTTGCCTTGAAGAACTTAGCCCCAAGGAACACGCACAGCGCCACCGACAGCACAAGCGATATGGTCACCGTCCACAGCGACGTCACAACCTGAGCGCGTGGCACAGCCTCGAACGAGAAACCCTCATTACCCACAAGGCTCAGCACCAACCCCGCCACGGTGCACACTATGCCCGCTATACCCGCCACACCAAAGCCCGGTATGACGAATATCTCAACAAGCAGCAATATTATGCCGACAATGAACAGCAATATCTCCCAATACTGCGCCAACCCGTCGATGTATAGCGGCGCGAAATAGAGCACAGCCGCCCCGATAGCCACGAACAACGCCAACCCAATGCCGGGCGACTGTATCTCGAAATACAACCCACCGATGATGAATAGTATCAGCATACCCCTGAGCCACGTCGACAACAGCCCCCCCTTGATGTTATCAAACGCCGACGGCTCATAACGCTCTATCGTAGCACCCGGCGCCACGTGCTCCACAACGTCATCAAGACCCGTATATATACCCTCGCAATAGTTCAGCCTCTGCGCCTCCTTGGCCGTCAACGTAAGCACATGCGCCGAATCTATGACCCCGGGGATCACGACCGACTCGTCCACGAACGCCTCCGCAATACGCGGGTCACGCAGATAGTGCCGCGCCGTGTCACTCCCCGTCCATGGGTGCGCCTCGGCAGTGGAGCGCATTATCGCCCTCATATAGCTCTGATACTTATCGGGCATCTTGCCCCCATCCGTCCCACTGACAACCGTCGCCGCGCCTATGCTCGACCCCGGGCTCATAAAGATAGAGTCGCAAGCGGTGGCGATAAGCGCCCCGGCCGATGCGGCATTAACGTCAATATACGCGTAGATGGGTATGCGGCTCGCAAGGATAGCGGTGCGTATAGAGTCGGCAAACGTCACCTCACCCCCGTAAGTGTTCAAATGCAGCACCACGTGGTCGGCCTCAACCTCCCTGGCCATCTGGAGCGCAGAGTGCGTATGCACCCAGGCGGTGCTGCCTATCTCCTCCTTGATGTCGAAAACGAGTACTTTGCCATCGTCGGCTGCCATGGCGCAAATGTGCGAGAGGGCGAGAGCGCATAGCGCAAGGATATATTTCACAAGGTGGCTCATCTTGCATGAAAAGTTTTGCCAAAGATGGCGAAAGATTTCGGGATATGAAAGACCACCACCCCATATTAGACCCCAAATAGCGGAATTAATGTATGAGATGCACTTTCCGTCGAAATATGACTATTTCCGTCGAAATCCGCTATAATCTGACTATTTCCGTCATAAGGATGCCCCATCGAGGTGGGCAAGAATCTCCCTACTTAATTTGCCACGACAGTTGCGGAGATACACGTGACGCTGTTGCAGACAACATGATTATTTACTGTATTTCAGATAGTTGAGAATTGATGTCAGATATTTGGGCATGATACTTGCTGAGCGACGTGAGGTGTGCCGAAAGCTGATATTGCAGCGATAGTATCTCGCTCTTGATGTGGTTCAGGTCATTCTGCGTGTGCAGCCTGTCGGCAGGGTCGGTCTGCTGCTCCATGATGGTAGATTGCGCCCGCTCCCGCTCGGCGAGTATTTTGACCCGCGCTATGAGATAGTCAATGGCCTTGGTCTCGGCCTTGCAATGTATCAGGAGGTCGTTGCGGTCAAACTTCAGCTGGCGCACACGCTTAGTGTCCGACTGTGAGTTGGCGTTGTCGAGGAGCATGTACCTGTCGTTCACGACCTTGAGCGAGTCATAGCGTGCCAATAGCGTTTGCATATCCCGCTTTTCCGATTCCACATGTATCATGTCGTCCGCGCCCTTCGTCTTTGACGATGGCAGGAATGTGTCGCGAAACACGTAGGCCACCACGGCGAGGAGGATGAGTATCAGCACCGATATGGCAATCTTTGGGAATGGGGAGCTCTCCTTGGGCGCAGGCACCTTGAATAGTGGCTGGCTATTTTGTTGAGTTGGCATAGGAGCGAGGTGTTGTGGTTTACATGCGAAAATTAGTCTAAAGCAGTGAGAAAAGCAAATGCGGGATGATTGTCATCCATACTTCATGCGACATATCTTGCTTTGAATAGTCGTGTGGGATGGTAGCGATATTACTGTTATTTCATTAGTAGAGCTTTGCCTTTATCTGTCAGCGTATATTTCTGCTTGCTGGATGTCGGCTTTTCAGGAATGGTAGGCGATACCAGATTGGTGCGCCATAAGCTGTGACATTATTCTCTCATGCAATACGCACTCATATCTCATTGTTGCCCCAACTTGGGGCAAAGTTTTTAGCGGCTCAGAATGAAACATATAGGATTGTTTGCAGAGGTAGGTGTTGCGTTGGTTTGGCTGGGCTCATCTGACACCTTTCCATAATTGACTACCAAGTTGGGGGAGTAATTGCTACTCGCTATTCATCTTCATACTTCACACGCCCTATCTTGCGCATCAGGGACATTATTTTGGCTTGGCGTTTGAGGATGTAGGGCGAGGGTGCGGCTATCTTGAATTTTATGGGGTTGGGCATGACTGACACCATGAGGGCGGCTTCGGCGCGCGTAAGCGTAGCGGCCGAGTGGTGGAAATAGGTTTGCGCGGCCTGCTCCGCCCCGAATATGCCGGGTCCGAACTCTATGACGTTGAGGTAGACCTCCATGATACGCTCTTTGCCCCACACGAGCTCTATCATGCACGTCACGGGCACCTCTATGCCCTTGCGTATCCACGAGCGGGCGTTCCACAGGAAGACGTTCTTGGCTGTCTGCTGGCTTATGGTGCTGCCACCGTGCACGCGCTTGCCCTTGGCGTTGTTGGAGAAGGCGGCCTCTATGGCGGTCCAGCTAAAGCCGTTATGCTTAGTGAACAGGTTGTCTTCCGACGACACCACGGCAAGTTGCAGTTCCTTGGATATCTTCTCGAGAGGGACCCACTGCTGATGCACCTCGGCACCGCTCTTGTCGGCCATGGCTTGCATGAAGGGTGTGTAGGTGACCGGCACGAAGCGGTATGCCACGACGAGCAGGAATGTGGCGATGAACGGCACGACGATGACCAGCCCGAGCAGTCGGAGGGTCATCTTGATAGCGGGGCGGTAGGGAGCGATTTTCTCGCTAATCTTTTTTAAAGGAGAAAGTCTCATAGTTTTCTATTGTTCCCCAGAAAACATCTTGCTTGAATGCGCTTAGGAACTCGGCATCAACATGCACCACGAGGGTTTTGAGGTTGACCCCTTGCAGGGGCGATTGCACAAGGCGGGGTGGTTTGACGGTAGGGATGATGAGGTGCGCCAGGGAGTGGCAGCCATTGAACAGGCGTGGGGGCAGCACCTGAATATTCTCATTAAGAGCCACTTGCGCAAGAGACACGCAATTCTCGAACACACCTTTGCCCACATAGTGGAGGTCGGGAGGCAGCTCCACGGCCATGAGCGAGGTGCACCCTTGGAAGGCGTAGCTGCCTATCGAGTCGAGATACGCGTTGAAAGCGAAGTCGCGCAGGGCTGTACAGTTGGCGAAGGCGAAGGGGTCGACAGTGGCGATCTCCTCGGGCATAGTGACGTTGGTGAGCGAAGAGCATGCCGAGAACGCGTATTGAGCCACACGGTCGAGGCCAGGCGGCAGCACCACTTTGCGCAGGGCGGTGCACTTGTAGAACGCATAGGGGGCTATGAGCGTCACCGTCTCGGGTATGGATATGTTGCGTAGCGAGGGACATTCGGAGAATGCGCCACGGCAGATGCTGTCGAGTTGCTCGGGCATGGTGACGGACTCGAGCAGTGCGCACTTATGGAACGCGCCGTTGCCGATGGTGTGCACCGTCGAGGCTAGTTCTACGGAGCGCAGGTTCTGATTGCCGGCGAAAGCCTTAGGACCTATGACCTCAACACCCTCTGGCACGGTATAACTCTCGTCCTTGCGGTTGGCGGGGTACACCAGGAGAGTCTTGCGGTCGACGGAGAGTTGCACGCCGTTGTCTATGGCATACGCCTCGCCAGTCGACGTGATATGAATCTCCGAAATGTTGGGGCAGTTGGCGAAGACGTATGCGCCGAACTTCTCAAAAGGTTCGTAGATGGTGATCTTCTGGAGGTTTTGGCAATGCGAGAAAGAGCCATTGCCGACGCTGTCGACCCCTTGTGGGAACGTCACCTCGCGCAAGTTGGACGCGGCGTAAAAGGCGCCTTGGGCTATCTGCTGCACGCCGTCGGGGATAGTGTAGGAGTCGCCCGGCATGAGCGAGGGGTAGAGCATAAGCCGCTTGTGGTCGCGCGTCATCAGCACGCCATCGGGGGTCTCATATTCGGGGTTGGCGGATGCCACAGAGAGCGAGGCGAGGGCTGGGCAGTCGGAGAAAGCCGTGCCGGCAATATAGGTTGTCGAGGCGGGGATATTGACCGTGGCGAGGTTCTTGCATCCTGCGAAGGCGAGTGAGGCGATGGACATCACGCCCGAGGGAATATCGGCATCGGTGAGCGATGCGCACCCTTGGAAGCAGCCTGGTGGGATCTTGCGCACATTCTTGGGGATGGGCAGAGATTGGAGAGATTGGCAACGGAAGAAGGCATAGTCGCCAAAGCGGTCAATGAAGGGCGGCATAGAGAGTTGCGTGAGCTGAGTGCAGCCATAGAAAGCACGTTGGCCGATACGGTTCACGTAGCGCGGTATGTTGATAGTCTGCAAGTTGTTGCATAGCGCGAAGGCGTTGGCACCGATGCTCGTGACGCTGTCGGAGAGGATGACGGTGGTTATATCCTTGGCGAATGGGGAGTAGGGGGCATCGTAGGGAGAGGCGAAATTATCCATCGGGCCGAAGCCACGGATTTTGAGCACCCCATCTTGATATTTCCAGAAGAGGTGGCGGCCGCAGGAGCCGAAGTCGAGGATGTTCTCATAGACCTTACCTCGTCGGGACTTGGCGTTGAGAGCCGTCGGGACGAGCAATAGAGCGATGAGCGTCATAACAGCCAGGGTGAGGCAGCGGGGCGCACGGGACATTATATGCATCATAGACGCAAATTTAACTTAAATGGCGGAAAATAGGCGGCAAATAGGGGTAATAATGAGCGACAAATGGAAATAAAAGGAGGCGGAGCGTGACGGGAGAAGTATAATAAATGCCAAAGTGGTAAAACAGAGACTAATGGGCTTGGAAAATAGGGATAAAAGGGCTATTTTCGCCGCTTGGAATGGGGGTATAGATATAGACCCTCAGAGTGTGGTGGCCGAGGTGACAAAGCCGCCACAAGCAGTAGAAAGTAATCTTTTAAACATAACAAACATGATCATTGAGAAAATCTGGGCTCGTGAGATACTTGACTCACGCGGCAATCCTACCGTCGAGGTAGACGTCACCCTCGAGAATGGCGTACTGGGTCGTGCAGCGGTTCCATCTGGCGCATCGACAGGCGAGCACGAGGCTTTGGAGCTTCGTGACGGTGACAAGGGTCGTTACCTTGGCAAGGGTGTCCAGAAGGCAGTTGACAATGTCAACACGATCATCGCACCTGCGCTCAAGGGCTACAACGTGCTCAATCAGCGTGAGATAGACAA
>CAZPPW010000026.1:0-21411 GCA_964588595.1 uncultured Marinilabiliaceae bacterium | reverse complement strand
GGGGTTTGGGGGTTAGTGTGGGGAGGTGAGGCGTTCGACTTTGCGGATTCCTTTGACGGCTCGGATTTTTTTGACTATGGAGTCGAGTATGGTGGCGTTGTTGACGAGGATGGTTATGGTGCCGTCGAATCCTCCTTCGGTGCTGTCGACGTTGATGTTTCGGAGTTTGGCGTCGGATTGGTTGGTGAAGAGTTGTGAGATGTTGGACATGATTCCGATGTCGTCGTTGCCGCTGACACGGAGCATGACGGGCATGGCGAGTCCGTCTTGTCCGCTCCATTTGGCTTCTATGATGCGGTAGCCGAATCGTCGTCGCATTTCGGCTTCGTTGTGGCATCCGATGCGGTGTATTTTGACGCCTTGTGTGGATACGAAGGCGAAGACGGGGTCGCCGTAGATGGGGTTGCAGCAGTGTGCGAGGGTGAAGTCGATGTTGGTTAGTCCTTTGTCGAGTATGAGGATGCTGGTTTGTTTGTCGTGTGGTTTGTCGGGGTCGATGGGTTGGAAGTTTTCGACGGAGGCGGGTCGCGTGGTGTTGTTGTTTTCGCGTTCGCGGTTGAGTTGGTCGATGTGGTCTTTTATTTCGGCTGTGGTTATTTTTTCTTCGCCGAGTGCGGCGAAGAATGTGTTGATGTCTTTGTAGCCGAATTCTTTCATGAGGAGTCGCTGTGTGGCGTCGTCGAGTGTGATTTTCCAGTTTTTGAGTCGGCGGTTGAGTAGTTCTTTTCCGGTTTCGGCTTGTCGGAATGTTTGTTCGCGGAGTGCTTGTCGGAGTTTGGTTTTGGCTCGTGAGGTGGCGACGTAGTTTATCCAGTCTTGTTTTGGTTCTTGGTGTGGAGAGGTGAGTATTTCGACGGTGTCGCCGTTTTGGAGGACGTAGCGTAGTGAGACGTTTTTGTCGTTGACGATGGCTCCGGTGCAGTGTCGTCCGACGTTGGTGTGGATGTCGAAGGCGAAGTCGAGTATGGTGGCTCCTTTGGCGAGTCGTCGGAGGTCTCCTTTTGGTGTGAAGGCGAATACTTCTTTGTCGTAGAGGTTGAGTTTGAAGTCTTCGATGAAGTCGACTCCTGTGAGTTCTGGGTTTTCGAGTACTTCACGGATGTTGGCGAGCCATAGTTCCATGTTTTGCTCGGTTTTTATGCCTTTGTATTTCCAGTGTGCGGCGAAGCCTTTTTCGGCTATTTCGTCCATTCGTTTTGTTCGTATTTGGACTTCGACCCATCGGTTTTGTGGGCCGAGGACGGTGATGTGTAGGCTTTCGTAGCCGTTGCTTTTTGGGACTGAGATCCAGTCTTTTAGTCGTGCGGGGTTGGGTTTGTACATGTCGGTTACGAGGGAGTAGGCTCGCCAGCATTGTGCTTTTTCGTCTTTTAGGGGGCAGTCGATGATGATTCGTATGGCGAAGAGGTCGTAGATGGATTCGAGGTCGACGTTTTTCTTTTTTAGTTTGTTGTAGATGGAGCTGATGGTTTTGGTTCGTCCTTTGATTTCGAATTTGATGTTTGTGTTGGCGAGTGCGTTGCGGAGTGGGGTGATGAAGTTGTTGATGTAGGTTTCGCGGTTTTTTTTGGTTTCGTTGAGTTTGCGTGCTATGGTGTCGTAGGTTTCTCGGTTGGTGTATTTCATGGAGAGGTCTTCCATTTCGGATTTTATGTTGTAGAGGCCCATTCGGTGTGCGAGTGGGGCGTAGAGGTAGCCTACTTCGGAGCTTATGGTTTTTTGCGCGTCGGTGGGGTAGGCTTTCATGTGCCGCATGATGTTGAGTCGGTCGGCGAGTATGATGAGTATGACTCGTACGTCTTTGGCGAAGGTGAAGAGTAGTTTGCGGTAGTTGTCGTTTTCGACGGCTGGTTGTTTGCCGTAGAGTTGGCATACTTTGACGAGTCCTTGGCAGATGGTGACGGTGCTGTCGCCGAATTTGTCGCTTATGGTTTCGGGTGGTATGTGCGCGGTTTGGATGATGTCGTAGAGGAATGCGGATATGACGGAGGAGCGTCCGAGTCCTATTTCGTCGGCGACGATGGTGGAGACTTGGACGGAGTGGAGTAGTGTGGAGAAGCCTGGGGCTTTGTATTGCGCTATGTCGGTTGTTTGGCTGGCGTAGCGGAATATGTCTCTGATGTTTTTGATGTCAGAGGGTTTGAGGAGGTCGGCTGTGAGGGTTAGGAGTTGTCGGTATGCCTCGCAGATTTGTTTTTTTTGTTGTGGGGTTAGTTGTGTTTGTGGTGCCATAGGGTTTGTGTGTTTTGTACAAATGTAGTGTTTTTTGTGTTGTGTTGGTGGGGGTGTGTGGGTTAAAAGGTGTTTATGTTTTTTTTGGGGGGTGGGGGGAGGGGGGTGTGCAATGGGAGGTTTTGGGCACGCCTTCGGCGTAGAGACGCCGCGGGCGGACGTCTCTACGTGGGTGGGGTGCTTGGGAGGGTTGGGTGTGGTTTAGCGGGTTTGGAGGGTGCGGATGATGTCGTTGATGGTGGGGGCTTGGAATTGGAAGTTGGTGTCGAGGAGTCGTCGTGGGAGGACTTTGCAGTTTTGTTCGAGGAGTCGTGCGGAGCGTCCGGCCATGAATTGGAGGATGGGGCGCGGGAGGCGGTGTTGGTGGCGTGATAGTGTGTTGGCGAAGGCTGTGACGAGTTCGTTCATGGAGGCCATGTTGGGTATGGTGAGGTTGTAGATGCCTTCGGCTGTGGGTGTTTGGAGGAGGTGGAGTATGGCTCGGGTGGCGTCGGTGTCGAGGATCATGGGTATGCATTGGTATCCTTCGGCGACTCGTCCTCCCCATCCGATGCGTGATAGTGCGGCCCAGAGTGGGTAGGGTCCGTGGTCGCGGCTCATGATGTAGCCTGTGCGTGCGATGATGAGTCGGGTGTTGGGTGCGTGTCGTTTTGTTTTGAGTGCTTCGGTGGTTTCCATTTGTGCGATTTCGGCCATGAGGTTGTCGCCGTAGGCGGCTGAGTATTCGTCGTGGACGTCGTAGGGGTCGTAGGTCATGGCGTTGGAGAGTGTGAGGAGTGTGTTGGGTTTGGTGGTTGTGAAGCGTAGGGCGGTGACTATGGAGCGTATGGCGAGGAGGTGTTGGCAGTAGATGTCGAATTCTTTGCGTCCGTGCCATCGTGAGACTGTGGGTTGTCCGTGGAGGTTGATTATGGTGTGGGCGTTGTTGATTTTTTCGGCGAGTGCGGGTGGCGGGATTCGGAGGTCGGAGTCGCGTATGGGTATGATTTTGGGTGCGAGTGGGGCGAGTGTGAGTATTAGTTGTCGTCCGAGTGGGGTGTTGATTCCTGCTATGGCTATATGGGGTTGTGGCATTGTGTGCGGGGGTTGTTGGTTTATATTCCGCGGAGGTATTCGTAGAGGTCTTGTGGGGTGTCCATGGGGAGGTGTTGTCCTTGTTCGAATATTGTTATGGTGCCTGTTTCTTCGGATACGACGATTGCTATGGCGTCGGTTATTTCGGTTATGCCTGCGGCGGAGCGGTGTCGTAGTCCGTAGTTTTTGGGTAGTTCCATGTTTTTGGATACGGGGAGGATGCATCCGGCGGCGGTGATGTGGTTGGCGGTGATGATCATGGCGCCGTCGTGGAGTGGTGTGTTTTTGAAGAATATTGTTTCGATGAGTTGTTGTGAGGGTTGTGCGTTGAGTTGTTCTCCGGTTTGGATGTAGTTTTTGAGTCCGATGTGTCGTGCGATGACGATGAGTGCGCCTGTTTTGGTTTGTGCCATTGTTTCGCAGGCTTTGGTTATGGAGGTGAGTAGGATGGTGTTGGTTTGCGGGGTTTTGTTGATGTATTTGTCGATTCCGAATCGTTTGAAGATGGTGTGTTTTGTGGATAGGAGGATTAGGAAGGAGCGTATTTCTTGTTGGAATATGACGATGAGTGCTAGTAGTCCGATGTTGACGAAGCTGCCCATGACTGCTGAGAGCATGCTCATGCCGAGTGCCCGGACGATGACGAATATGACGAGGAAGGCCATTACGCTTAGGACGATGTGCGCTGCTATGGTGCCTTTGATGAGGCGGTAGATGGCGTACATGAGGTAGGCGGAGAGGAGGATGTCGAGGATGTCGACGATTCGTATGTCGATGAAGGGGAGCATGTTAGGTGTTGTTTTTGAGTTGTTGGAGGAGTTGTATGGTTTGTGCGCAGGGGGTGATGTCGTGGACTCGGAGGATGTGGGCTCCGGCGAGCAGGGCGAGGGTGTTGAGGGTGGTGGTGCCTGTGAGGCTGTCGGCGGGTGTGGTGTTGAGGGTGTTGTATATCATGGATTTGCGTGATATGCCGATGAGGATGGGTCGGTGGAGTGTGTGGAGCGCGGGGAGGTTGGCGAGGATTTGGTAGTTTTGGTTGGTTGTTTTGGCGAAGCCGAGTCCTGGGTCGATGATGATGTCGGCTATGCCTTGTGTGGTTAGGGTGTTGATTTTTTGGCTGAGTGTTTGGAGGAGGTGTTGGATGGGTGGTGTGGTTGGGTTGGTTTTTTGGGGGTTGTGTGTGAGGATGTAGGGGACGTGGAGTTGCGCGATTGTGGGGAGCATTTGCGGGTCGAGGAGGGAGGATATGTCGTTGATGATGTCGGCTTGGTATTGTGTGACGGCTTTGCGTGCGATGTCGGCTCGGTAGGTGTCGATGGAGATTATGGCGTCGGGGTGGTGTGTGCGTATGGTTTGGAGTGCGTGTTCGAGTCGGCTCCATTCTTGGTCGGGTGTTGGGGGTGTGGAGCCGGGGCGTGTGGAGCATGCTCCGAGGTCGATGATGTGTGCGCCTTGTGTGAGTATTTGGTCGGCTCGGGCTCGTATTTGGTCGGTGGTGTTGTATTTGCCGCCGTCGTAGAAGGAGTCGGGTGTGACGTTGAGGATGCCCATGATGAGTGGGGTCTGGGTGGTGAGGAGGTGGCCGTGGCAGTTGATGGTGTATGTTGGGGTCATTGTGGGTTGTGTTTGAAGAGGGAGAAGTTGACTTTGCCGTAGGTTCGTGTTTGTGTGAGGTTTGGGTGTTTGTTGAATCGGCCGGGTGTGGAGTGTTCGAGGATGAGGAGGCCGTCGGGGGTGAGTATGTTGGTTTGTAGGATTAGGTCGGGGAGTGTGTCGACTTCGGGGAGTGCGTAGGGGGGGTCGGCGAATATGAGGTTGTAGGTGGATGTGGTTGTTTTGATGTATTTGAGGGCGTCGGTTTGTATGGGGTGTATGGTGTTGTTGAGGCCGAGTTGTGTGGTGGTTTTGAGGATGAAGTGGTGGTGTAGTTTGTTGATTTCGATGGTGGTTATGTTGGTGCATCCTCGTGAGGCGAGTTCGTAGGATATGGAGCCTGAGCCTGCGAAGAGGTCGAGTGCGTGGAGTGTGGTGTAGTCGATGAAGTTTGTGAGGACATTGAAGATGTTCTCTTTGGCGAAGTCGGTTGTGGGTCGGGCGTCGAAGTTTTGCGGGGGGTCGAATCGTCGTCCTCGTAGTGTGCCTGCTATTATGCGCATAATGGTGTGAGTAGGAGTGTGTTGTATCGGTGTGGTTGTGGTGGCGCGGGGAATGCGTAGTTGAAGTAGTTGGGGAGTGTGGTGGTGTGGAGGTTGGGGAGGAATTGTTGGAGGTGTGTTATTCTGGGGTCGTTTTGTGGTGTGTTGCCGGATATGGTGAGGGTGGTGTGGTTGGGGTTGAGGTTGAGTTGTTGGAGGGTGTAGAGTGTGATGTAGGTGTAGTCGGGGGTTTCTCGGCAGTAGTAGGTGTTGCAGAGTGTGAGTTGGTTGTTTTTGACGGCTGTGAGTGTTATGGCGCCTGGGGTGAGTGTGGCGTGCAGGGCTGCGTTGGTTTGTTGTTGTTGTCGTTTGAGGAGCATTGAGGTTATGATGGGGGTTGTGGAGTGTAGGATTTGGGCGTTGGGGTATTGTGTTTGGAGGAAGAAGTAGAGGAAGTTGGGTATGGTGAAGATGGTGGTGGAGTTGGCCATTTCGATGTTGTTGGTGAGGGTTTTGTGGTCGTTGTCGGGTCGTATGCCGTTGAGTGCGAGGAGTGTGTTGGCGCGTTGGGGGTTGTAGAGTGGTGTTGGGAGGAGTGTGTAGGTTGGGGTGTCGATGGTGATGGTGACTCGTCGGTAGTGGAGGTTGAGGGTTTTGTTGGTTAGGAGGTGTTGTTCTTGGAGGGCGTAGTTGTGGTCGGGTTGTGGGAGGTTGATGTTGGAGAGTGCGAGGTATTGGTTGGTTACGGGGTCGAGTATGGAAAAAGAAAGTCCATCCAGTCGTAACTGGATGGACATGTTGTAGGAGTCGGTCATTCGCCAGTTGATGTGCTGCGCGATGGATGTGTTTTGGTCCATTGTGGGCGTGTTACTCCCAGTTGCCGGCGTTGTTGTTGGCTTCTTCGAGTGAGCCTACTTTGACGCCAGGGTAGCGTTGGAGTTTTTTGGCGAGGTTGTCTTTGTTGATGCGTTGTTGGTCGTCGAGGCCTTGGAGGTAGACTTTGTTGGCTACTTTGGCTTCGAAGACTGGGATTTCGAGGTTGGAGCTTGAGGTTAGGATTGTGGCTCCGAGTTCGAATTCGGCGTTGACGTAGGGTACTCGTCGGAGGGAGTCGGGGTTGAAGTTTTTGCAGATGGAGTCTTTGACGGGGATGTATACGGTGTCACGTTTGATTATGCCGAGTTTGATGGCTTCTTTTTCGGTCATGCCTGCTGCGAGGAGGGAGTCGTTGAGTGAGCCTTCCATGCGTAGCATTTTGAGTTGTCCGTTTTTGATGAAGTCGATGAGTGTGTCGAAGCTGCCGGTGTATTTGCCGTGGATGGTTTTGTAGGCGACTTGTGCGTCGCGGATGAGTTTGAGTCGGTTGACGACGGCTTCGGTGCGTTTGTTGTACTGTTTTTCGTATTCGATGGGCTCGTTGATGCTTCGGTAGACGAGGAAGCCGAGCGCTACGATGACGAGGAGCAGGACGATTTGGATGGCTCTTTTCATTGTTATGTTTAATGTTTTGTTTGTTATCGGTTTGTTTGGGTGCGAGGGTGTGTGCCGTTTCGCGAGTACAAATTTATGAAAAATTAGACGAGTTGGGGTTTGTTGGGTGATTTTTTTGTTTGTTGGGTGGATTTTTGGGTGGTGTGGTGTGTGTGGGATTGGAGTTTTTCGTGGGTTATGGGTGGGTTGGTGTGGGGTTTTTGGGGTGGTTGTTGGGGGTATCGTGGGGGTATTTGTGGGGTGTTGTGTGGGTTGGAGGTTTTCGTGAGTGGGGTGTATGGGGTGGAAATTGCGGATGAATGCTTATATTTGTATGATTAAATGTCAGGATATGATGTACCAGGAGGAAGATGAGGATGAGGAGCAGGGCAAGGAGTACTTGCGCAGGTTGATGTCTGGGATTAGCTCGGGCACGGTTAAGTATTTGGATGTTAAGGAGATTCGTGGGGGTTATTATTATTTGGTTTCGGAGGGTAGGCGTGGCGAGGCGTATAGGTTGTTGGAGTTGGGTTTGGCGGAGCATCCGGATAATGGGGATTTGTTGCTGGTCAGGGCTACTCAGTATGTTATGGAGAGTGACTTTGACCAGTTGCGTTCGTTGTTGGGGTATTTGCGTGAGCGTTGCGAGAATACGGCTGAGTTTCAGTATTGTGAGGGGTATATTACGGCGTTTTTTGATTCGGATTTTGAGAGGGGGTTTGAGATGTTCAGTAGGGCGGTGGAGTTGGCTGATGAGGAGGAGGTGTTGTCGTATGTGATGAATATTGCGGGGAACTATGCTGATTTTCAGTTGTTTGATGATGCGATAAGTTTTTATGAGTGCTTGACGGAGGAGGCGTTGTATAGTGATAGTCAGTTGGCGTTCAACTATGCGTATGCGTTGGATAAGGCGGAGCGTGAGGATGACGCCCTTAAGGCGTATAAGAAGATAGTGAAGAGGGACGTGTGGAATGCTAACGCGTGGAATAATTTGGGGATTGCGTATGCCAAGAGGGAGGAGATGGATAAGGCTAAGGAGGCGTATATGAAGTCGGCTGATATCAATCCGAATAGCCCGAATCCTTATTACAATATGGGTGACGCCATGAGGATTGAGGAGAAGAATATCGAGGCGATAGACTATTATACGGAGTATGTGTCGTTGGTGGCGTTGAATGAGGGGGTGGGGTATTTGCGTGAGTTGGATTGTACGGTGTTTCAGAAGATTGGGGATTGTTGGGCTATGGAGGGGAGGTTTGACCTGGCGGTGCGTTTTTTTGAGATGACGGTGGAGAAGTGGGGTGCTAAGTGGGACTCGGCATGGTATTTGTTGGGGAGGTGTTATGTGGCGATGGGTGAGAATGATAAGGCGTTGGGGGCATTGCAGAAGTCGATAGAGTTGAAGGGGGACGTGGCGGATTATTACTATTCGTTGGCTCAGGCGTGGTTGAATTTGGGTAATGAGGATAGTTGTCTGGAGTGTTTGGAACGGGGGTTGAGCGTATCGCCTGATGATGTGTTGGCGTGGTTTGAGGTGGTGAGGATGCGGTTGTGCAAGTTGGGGGAGGGTGAATATTCGAAGATATTGGACTACATACGCAATAATAAGATACAGTATGACTCGCCTGCGGGTTTGGAGATAGTGGAAGCGTATGTTAATGCGTTCGTATTTGAGGAGGAGGGTGTGGCTGCGGAGTTGGTCAAGGGGGTGGCAAAAAGGAAGCCTGAGATAATAGTTGAGGCGTTGCGTGAGCCTACGTTGAGCAAGTTGTTTGAGGACAAGAAGATAGGCAAGATACTTGACAAGTATAAGATAAAGCATTGATATATGGAAAGATATGGGTTGATAGGTAAGCCGTTAGGGCACTCATTCTCGCAGAAGTACTTCATGGAGAAGTTCGAGCGTGAGGGGATAGACTCCCGGTATGACCTGTTTGAGATAGATAGTGCGGGGGATGTTATGGATGTGATAGAGCGTAATGAGGGGATGGTGGGGTTGAATGTGACGATACCGTATAAGCAGGCGATAATGAGTTATTTGGAGGGGATGGAGGATGAGGCTCGTGCGATAGGCGCGGTGAATGTGGTGAGCGTGGGGCGTGATAAGTCGGGTAAGGTTAGATTGTGGGGATATAATAGTGATGTGAGGGGTTTTGTGAGGTCGATTAGTCCGATGATTAAGTCGAGTGACAGGAAGGCATTGGTGTTGGGTACGGGTGGAGCATCGAAGGCTGTGATGTATGGGTTGAGGGAGAAGTTGGGGTTGGAGGTGAGGTTGGTGAGTAGGAATCCTGAGGGTGATGAGTTGGGGTATGGTGATATAGACGAGAGGATTATGAGGGAGTATACGGTGATAGTCAATGCAACGCCACTGGGGATGTATCCTAAGGTTGACAGTTGCCCCGATATACCATATAAATTTATAACGCCTGAGCATGTATGTTTCGACCTCGTGTATAACCCGCTTGAGACGCTTTTCTTGAAGAACGCAGCGGAGCATGGGGCATCGGTGAAGAATGGGCTTGAGATGTTGCATATCCAAGCTGACGAGGCATGGGATTTCTGGCAAGCACATAAACAATAACTATGGCACAGACTGAGGCGCAACGTATAGCGTATCTCCGCGAATACCTCCACGAGCAGAACCATAACTATTATGTGCTCAACTCGCCTGTCATCTCTGATATGGAGTTTGATGGTCTGATGCGAGAGTTGCAGAGCCTTGAGGCGGCGCATCCAGAGATGGCTGACCCTAATAGTCCAACACAACGTGTGGGCAGTGACGTTAACTTGTCGTTTGAGCAAGTTAGGCATACACGGCCTATGCTGTCGCTCGGCAACACATATAGCAGGCAAGAGGTGGAGGACTTCTATAACCGTGTGTGCCAAGATACGGGGCATCAGCAACTCGATATATCTTGTGAACTGAAGTTCGACGGCACATCCATCAGTCTTATATATGAGGACGGTCAACTTGTCAGGGCTGCCACGCGTGGCGATGGCACCATAGGCGACGATGTCACGAGAAACGTGCGCACTATACCCACAGTACCACTGAGACTCAAAGGTGACTACCCTACCCTGCTTGAGATGCGTGGTGAGATACTCATGCCCAGGGCAGGATTTGAGGAGTTGAACCGCCAACGTGCTGACATAGGCGAGCCTCCCTTTGCCAATCCACGTAACGCCGCGGCAGGCTCGCTGAAACTTCAGAACAGCAGTTTGGCCGCTGAACGACCTCTAACGTGCATGCTTTACTACGTCCTCACCGATGAACGCCAATATGCCACGCATAGTGAGAGCCTTGATGCAGCAAAGCAATGGGGTTTCGTGATATCACCTAACCATCGCCTATGCCACTCCATCGGGGAGATATTTGGCTTCATTGACGAGTGGGATGTCAAGCGCCACGAACTGCCCTACGATATTGATGGCATAGTGCTAAAAGTCAACAACTTCGCCTTGCAAGAGGAACTCGGACTAACAGCGAAGAGCCCTCGGTGGGCTGTGGCATACAAGTTCAAGGCGGAGCAAGCGCATAGCCGCCTCCGTGAGGTGACATTCCAGGTGGGACGCACAGGCGTGGTGACCCCAGTAGCCAATATGGACCCTGTGCCACTCGCAGGTACGATAGTTAAACGAGCCTCACTTCACAACCTTGGTATAATCAGAGACTTAGACCTTCACAACCGTGACATGGTGGTCATAGAGAAGGGTGGTGAGATTATCCCTAAGATTGTGGGTGTTGACATTGATGAGCGTGAGCTTGATGCCCAACCAGTAGACTTCCCAACGGTATGCCCTGTTTGTGGTACACAGCTCGTACGCATGGAGGGTGAGGCAGCATACTACTGTCCAAATTACATAGGTTGCGCTCCACAGATAATTGGTCGACTAACCCATTTCGTAGAACGTGGGGCTATGGATATAGACCAACTCGGTGATGAGAAGATAGACCTACTATTCCGTCATGGCCTGCTGCACGACATCTCTGACTTCTACCGCCTTACGGCAGAAGACCTCTTGCAACTTCCCGGCTTCCAACTGAAATCTGCCAACAAAGCCATACAAGCCATAAGCGACTCACGTAGCCAACCTTTTGACAAAGTCCTCTTTGCCATAGGCATACGCTACGTAGGAGCAACAGTAGCCAAGCGTCTTGCCGCAGCATTCCATAATATTGACAACATCATTGCCGCTCCCATAGAGCAACTTATGGCCGCACAAGATATAGGTGAGGTCATAGCGCGCAGTGTACGTTCATTCTTCGACAACGAGGATAACTGTAAGCTTATAGAACGGCTACGTCAAGCTGGTCTGCAAATGGCCGCTGTGGAGCATGAACAGCAATCAGACTCTCTTGCCACACTGCAATTCGTGGTGAGCGGTGTGTTCGATGAGATATCACGTGACGACCTCAAGGCTCTCATAGCTTCTCATGGTGGTAAGGTGATGTCATCTATATCATCCAAGACAAACTACGTTGTGGCGGGTGCTAACATGGGTCCGGCTAAGCTTGAGAAAGCGCAGAAACTCAATGTGCCCATCATCAACTACGACGATCTATTACAACTCATAAACAACAACAATGAGTAGCTTCCTCCTCCCCCTAAGGCAGAAAATAGGCGACTGGCTCAACAGCTATACCCCCAACCGTAACGATGGCACGTCTTTCCGTGGACCTCTTGCCGACAAGCGGAGCGTCCTCATAGTGACAGCCCTTGCATCCGACTCTGACAAAGAAACCCTCGCCAACCTGAAACACGAGGTTAAGGCTATGTGTCCCAACGCTCAAATATCCATCCTCGGATATTGCCCCGACCCTAAAAACTCTCCCATAAGCGACAATAACCAAGTGTTCATTACACCCAAAGACATCTCCTTCTTCTTCAAACTTAACTTCCCTACCCTATCAACACTCCTCAACTCAACATTCGATATTGCCATAATCCTTAACGGCGACAACTACACAAACATCAATTACATTGCCAAATTCATCCACGCCAACCTACGCGTAGGACAAGCAGGCTCAGCACTTGACACACAAGGCATACTTAACTTCGTAGTCGAGGCCAAGGACTCGCACGAACCCATATCGGTCAAGTCCTGCCTACAAATGGTATTCGACAACTAACGTAATAACTATAAAAATGAAAAGAACACTTACCTGCGTTGTAGCATCGCTACTTATCGCACTCTCACTCTCCAGCTGCCGACATCGTGTCGAGAGAGTGGACGTTGATGAGCAAATTGACCTCAGTGGACGATGGAATGACACCGACAGCCGTCTCGTAGCCGAGGAAATGGTATCGCAAGTTCTCGATGGAGACTGGATTGCCAACCACCAGCGCGCACATCAAGGACAGAAACCTGTCGTCATCGTGGGTCTCGTATACAATAACACAAGCGAGCATATCGACGCTAACACCTTCATCAAAGACGTAGAGAAGGCTTTCGTCAAATCGGGCAAAGTACGCCTCGTGCAAGCTGGTGAGAAACGTGAGGAGCTCCGTAAGGAACGTGCCGCACAGCAAGACTTCGCCTCGTCAGAGACTGCTAAGAAGTGGGGACGTGAACTCGGCGCAGACTACATGCTCCAGGGCGACATCTCCTCCATCACCGACCAGTATAAGAAAGAAAAGGTGGTATACTACCAAACCTCACTCGAACTATCCGACCTCGAGTCTAACGAAGTAGTTTGGATAGGCGACAAGAAACTCAAGAAGTACATCGTTAAGTAACCCAACAGGGCGAGCCTAATCTCAGGTTCGCCCTTCTTTTTTTTCCGCACTCTATTTATCCCTCACCAAACGAACCCCTATCACCGCACCCTTCTCCACGTCATTGTCAGCAGACTTACCACACTGACTATCACCATACGCATCCTTCACGAACAACAGTGACTTATAATACCCTTTCTCGGTCATTTCACCAGCCAACATATACACCCCATACGTGTAATCACCTCCTAATGACATGTTAGCAGGCAGGAATATCGCACTGCCATCCATACTCACCACCTCCACACCACTGACACCATCACGCTCTCCCCAACTCCAATTACACTTCTCCATAAGCTCCTCCGCCTCCGCCACAGTAGGCAACCGCCACGCACCAAAATCCTTTCCTTGGCCAGACTCCGTACTCATCATCTCGCCCATACCCGTCAATGCGCTCGCCCCATAATTCCTCGATGCCCATAATACCGACAGCCCCATATCCACCGCCTCATCATCCGACACATTAATAGCCAACGTCCTGAACCATTTCAAATCACCATAGTACACGTTCACGACCTCCCTGTTGCCCTCCTTCTCACGTATCTTGGCGTACGACCTGTAGTAATACCTCTTGTCCGATTTCAGCCCCGTGGGACGCGCATAATAGCTACCCATGCCACGCTCGTCCAGCTCCGTAGGACTTAGCAACTCTATCATCTGATCCGATTCCGCCCCCACACTGTCCAACGTCACCTCCCTGTTCTTCTCGCACAACAGCACACCCATCTCTTCCACATCGGTGAACAACACGTTAGCATAACCGCCCAACTTGCCCGAATACGTGTTAACCTCCTCGGCATCCAACGTCTCGACACCCACCACGGGCGTATGAAACGACTGCACATCCCCCCACAGATATACATCCCTCGTAGCAGTCTTCTGCATCACAAACGCACGGAAATAGTAAGTCTGATTCTGACGCAAACCCCTCACCACATACGGACTATCGCACAACGTGGACTGCTCCCTTATCACACGCTCACGCAACGAATAATATACCCCATAAGTACCCTTAAACTTCCCCCGCTCCACCTCTTCGCTCAATGTCAAACCTAACCTTGCGCCAAAGGCGTAAACATCGACAGCAGTATCCGTCGCAGCCGTCAGCCGATGCGTCCGGAACTTATACACACCCGAATTCCTAATCAACCCGTCACGCTCCACATTGGTTGAGAAATAATACGTGGTGTCGGCATACAGCCCCTCAATATGCACCTCGCTACGCCCACCACCTATGTAACGCGCCTTTATAAACTCACCCGTAGTCGTGATATACTTGGTGTTCTGCATAGACAACCTTATGCCGGTCACCGTCGATGAGTCAGCCCCCTCACCAAACAACCCTCGTATCGTGGCACCGTAGGGCGTAATGTCCACCACCTCGACCACCTCCGTGCTGTCACTCTCGTCCACCACCTCTGGCTCTACTACCTCCTCCTTGACGCACCCCGCCATCGCCACCGTCATCAACAGCAGCGCAAACCACATCAATCTCATTGCCTTCTCCATATATGTCTGTATATGCGCAAATATAAATCAAAATAAGATACCCCCCTTCCCTTTAGTCCCCTTAAATATCGTAGGTATTGCACCTAAAACAATACCAAATCGTAAGTAAACACTTGCAATCTACTTACAGTTAGTTATATTTGCATTGTCAGAAGTTACAAACAATAATCCAACCACTCCCCACGACTTCCGACCTTTTACTAATCGTTTAACCAACCCTAAACTCAGATAGTATGAAGAAAATTGAAGCTATCATCAGGAAAACTAAGTTCGACGACGTCAGAGATGCCCTACTCGCCGCCGACATCGAGTGGTTCTCCTACTATGACGTGCGTGGCATCGGCAAGGCACGTCAAGGTCGCATCTATCGTGGCGTCGTCTACGACACCAGCTGCATCGAGCGCACACTACTCTCTATCGTTGTCCGCGACTGCAATGTCGAGAAGACCGTCAACGCCGTAATCTCTGCCGCACAGACAGGCGAGATTGGCGACGGGCGCATCTGGGTCATACCCGTCGAGGACGCCATCTCCATCCGTACTGGCCTGCATGGCGACCAGACCCTCTACACTCACGACAAGTAACCAATACTTAACCTAACCTCTACCTATCATGAAATCACTTAAGTCCAAATACGTAATAGGGTCGCTCCTGATAGCCGCGATCCTCCTAATCTCCCCCTCCACATCTGCTCAAGAGGTCGCCGACGGCAGTGCGCTCTCCGACCTCTCACGCGGCATAGACACCGTCTGGATGCTCCTTGCGGCAATGCTCGTGTTCTTCATGCAGCCTGGCTTCGCCATGGTCGAGGCAGGCTTCACGCGCACCAAGAACACCACCAACATCCTCATGAAGAACTTCATCGACTTCACCCTCGGCTCTATCCTCTTCTGGATCATCGGCTTCGGGTTTATGTTCGGCGACGGTGGATTCGTCGGGATGCCTCACCTCTTCGACTGCACATTCCACGACCCTAACGGCCTGCCCCGCGAAGGATTCCTCGTCTTCCAGACAGTATTCTGCGCCACATCGGCCACTATCGTCTCAGGAGCTATGGCAGAACGCACCAAGTTCTCCATGTACCTCGTCTACACCATCTTCATATCCGTGCTAATCTACCCGATATCAGGCCACTGGACATGGGGCGGCGGATGGCTCTGCAACGCTGATCCTGACTCGTTCATGATGCGCACCTTCGGCACTACTTTCCACGACTTTGCCGGCTCCACCGTGGTTCACTCCGTTGGCGGTTGGATCTCCTTCGTAGGTGCGGCCATAATAGGTCCCCGTATCGGCAAGTATCATAAGGACGGTTCTTCTAAGGCCATCCCTGGTCATAGCCTCACCATTGCCGCCCTCGGCGTATTCATACTCTGGTTCGGCTGGTTCGGGTTCAACCCTGGTTCTCAGCTCGCCGCATCTACCCCCGACGACCAAGACGCCATCTCCCACGTATTCCTCACCACCAACCTCTCCGCATGCGCTGGTGGCTTCATGTCCATCGTTGTAAGCTGGGTCAAATATGGCAAACCGTCCCTCTCCCTCACCCTCAACGGCATCCTTGCTGGCCTTGTAGGTGTCACTGCCGGTTGCGACATGGTATCTCCCGCTGGCGCTGTCTTTATTGGCCTTATCTGCGGCGCGGCTATGGTCTTCGCTGTCGAGTTCATCGACCGTAAGCTCCATGTTGACGACCCTGTTGGCGCAAGTTCCGTGCACGGCGTGTGCGGCTCGCTCGGCACTATCCTCACGGGTCTCTTCTCGACCTCCGAAGGTCTATTCTACGGTCATGGCTGGGCGTTCCTCGGTGCTGAGGTGCTTGGTGTAGTCGTCGTGGGATGCTGGGCTGCGCTTATGGGCTTCATAGTCTTCAAAGGTCTCGACAAGATATTCGGCCTGCGCGTCGCTCCTCGTGTTGAGGAAGAAGGTCTCGATGTATACGAGCACGGCGAGACTTGCTACGGCAACTAACAAATCCTGAAACCTAATAGGTTTTTGGTTAGTGTATCTCTACATTAACTTATGGGCGACCCGATGGATATCGAGCCGCCCTTTACTTTCTCTCTCCGAAAACGCCACACGCGCCAAACCTCACTCCCCTACCCAACCCCGACAGACGCACGAAACCACTCCTCACCCTCCCATCAGCATCCATCACCAACGGATACTCCTCACCCATCCTCGCGCAATAACTATCCCACTCACCATCCCCGCCAACCCTCACTATACCCCACTCACCCACCACACCCTCACCCATCAACCTGCTCACCACCCGCGCCACATGACCCATGCAATACCTCACATTCACCTCCATACACCCCCTGACCCTCACTCTACCCTCCACATCCCTATACACCATGCAATCCACACCCACCGCGCCCCTATACCCCCTGCCACCTATCACCCTCCACAACGCCCTGCCCACCATATCGCCCCACCAACGCCAATCCACCCCCAAGTCACCGCCCCCCACAATCTCCCTACCAAATCCGCCACCCTCACCACTCCTATACTCATTCACACCCACATACGCCACCCCCTCATCACCCACCCCATACAACAGCGACCTCTCCCCCACCCTCTCCAACTTACGCTCCACCACCACGCCCCCATCTGCCGCAATGCAACGCTCCACATAGCCGCGAGCCTCATCCACGTCGCCGAAAAACCTCACACCCCTGCCCGACGCGCTCCACAAGCTCTTCACCACCACGCCACCCGCACCCCTATAGCTCTCCAACTCCCCCACCCCACTTATCACCCTCGCCCCCGCGTCCATACCCACGCCCACCATCTCGCCCAACGCGTCCTCCACCATCACCGATGTCCTCCTCGACAACAGCTCACGCCACCCCCACGACCGCGCCCTGTCTCTCAACCCGAACGTCCACAACGCCGCCCGGCTCATTCCCCACGGCACGAACTCCTCTCCCCTCTCAACCCTCTGCCTACCCTCCTCCACACTCACGAAATCGCACGCCAAACCCCACTCGCCAAGTCGCCCCACCAACTCATCATCAGGCCTACCGCCCACCACGCAGTCGCCCGCACGCCCCACGTACGCCATCAGCACGCCCAAATCCTCCTCCATCTTAGCCACCAACCTCGGGGCGCTATAACTCATGCCGTCATGCCTGACAGCCATCTCGCACGAAGGATTAAAATATAATACCATACCGCAAATGTAAGCACTATTATTGACACTGCATCTATTCTATTGAAAGTAAATCTTTTCCTCGCTGTTTCCAAAAGGCTGCCGCAAGACCCCTTGCATGTCCTTTTGCTTTTGAAACGACTTCAAACTTTCTGCTTTAACATTTAATGGTTAACACTTATTAGTATTGAAACCAAGCTGAAACGTTTTCGCGTTTTGCTTTGCGCCTTGTGCTTCATTACTTTGCGTAAGTGTTAATCATCAATGGCTTATCTTATTCTACGATGAGAATATCAAAGCAGGAACCTGACGTGTCCCTCACCGTCCGCTACACTTTAGCGGAGGTGTGCGCTATGCTTGGCGTGAGCAGGACTACGATGTGGAGGCTGCGCACCAGCGGCGCGCTGCGCTTCTCACGTGACAAACTCATGCACAGACTCACCATCCCCGGGCTTGATGTGTTCAAGTTCTGGAAGTCTATACGCAATGTTAAATCTTTTAATCTAAACGAGAATGGCGAATGTAGTAATGATACTCGGCCAGTCGGGAACAGGGAAGTCGACGTCGATTAGGACGCTCAACCCTGATGAGACCATCATCATCCAAGCCCTGCAAAAGAACCTGCCCTTCAAAGGGTTCAAGGGTATGTACAACAAGGAGAAGAAGAACCTCTTCTACACTCATGACGGTGAGCAGCTGACACGCCTGCTCGCTAACATTAATGAGAAGTGCGGCACATGTAAGTACGTGGTGATAGATGACGCCACATATATCATGCGCAACGAGTTCTTCGACAAGGCTACGGACTCTGGCTATACCAAGTTCACGGTCCTCGCCCAGCATTTTCAGCAGATGCTCGTGACCGCCGCCGCTATGCGTGACGACATCATAGTATTCATCGTCATGCACTCCGAGGAGAAAATCAACGACGGCGCAATCGACTCCTACAAGTGCGCCACCGTGGGCAAGATGCTCGACGAGAAGTTCGACCCCATCCATTGCGTCACCGTCCTGCTGTACAGCTCCGTCATATTCAATGGCGAAGGCAAACCGAAGTACGGCTTCTACACTAACAGGGCTATTGAGAACAACAAGGTCATCCCCGCCAAGTCGCCTTGCGGTATGTTCGAGGACATCTTCATACCCAACGACCTTAAACTCATTGTCGACAAGATTAATAACTACGAGAACTAATTTATTAACAACCAACTAATTACGTATGATACAACTTGGAAGTAACGACGAGGCCAAAAGCTTCGTCAAGTATGTGGGCTTCACCACTATGCGCGTCTTGGCTATCAACCCAGACCAGACGCAGCTGTCCGGCATCCTCCGTCATGATGTGGATAAGGCTCCGGAGTATGTCACCATGGAGGAGGGCGTGGAGCAACTCAGGATTGACATCTGGCTCGCGCCAGGTGAGGACGGCTCGCCACTGCCACCTATCAAGTACCCTGTGTTCTTGAAGCGTCAGCCCATGAAGTCTCAGGCCGGCACGACGAAGGTCATCGACCGCTACGGCAACTCGGCATGGGTGACAGATGAGGAGTTCAAGGCTCAGGCCGTGCCTAAGACTAAGTCAGGCAAGGCCGCAGCTATCATCCCACCTTACGAGCTGTGCTGTGATGGTCAAGACAGGCTGCTCGAGTTCCTCCGCGCTTGGCTCAACATCCCAGTATCCATGAGTTACGACGAGACGAAAGGCTGGATGCCTAAGCCTGACCTCAGCAAGTCGGAGTGCCGTCTCGAGAAGATGAAGGACTACTGGCGTGGCGACGTGTCGGAGCTTAAACAACTCGTGACTGCCGCAGCCAACTACAAGATTAAGACTCTGCTCACCGTCAGGAATGTGCAAGTTAACGGCTCGGAGAAAACATACCAGAGCATCTTCCCCAAGGTCGTGCAGGCTTGGCGTGACCCCGCCGCCATCGAGAAGGAGTTCAAGCGTCAGAAAGACTACGGCGGTCTTGTAGGCGTGGAGACATACTTCGGTGATGTCAAGGAGTATGTCCCGACAATCGCCCAGCCGCAGGCTACGACGCCAGCCAACAACCCTTGGGCTGACACGCCGACCGTGGTGTCCCCGACCATCATAGCGCAGCAGAACAAGGAGCTGCCATTCTAAACTAAACGACCATATCAACCAGCCCCAGGCGTGAGAGCCTGGGGCATAACACTCAACCAACATGTACGAAGTTAGATTCAGAGACGAGAAGGGCAAGACTAAGAAGCTCCTTCTCGAGAACGCCGGGACTATCAGTGAGGCCCTTGAAATTTCATGTGGGCTCAACTTCCCCGAGGAGTCCATCATGGGGCTCAACCTTTCTAATGTCCGTGAGGTGTTCACCTGTCAGACGGTGACCAACACACCGCTCAACTGGTACGATGTCACGGCTCGCTCGTTCGATGAGAAGCCTGTCAAGTACCATCTGCTGTTCCAAGCCACCAACGCTGAGGACGGCATGAAGCGCGCCATGGAAGCCATGAGGCAGGGCTACGAGATGGAGCCCGTGTCTATCAAGGAGAGCGGCATCAGCAACGTCATAAGGGATGAGGCGTGACGGACGATATGCTTTGGCGGGGCTACGTCAAGGAGCGTGGCCTTGTCTGCGCCGATATGCACGTCGTCAAGGAGGCCTTCATGCGCGGCTTGAAGATAGGCCGAGGCGACGAGGACTCGCTGCCCGAAGCGTCGAGTCGGCTTAAAGACAGGCTCGCCACAGAATCCCGATGGCTACGCAACGACGCCACAATCAAGGATATACTTCCAGAGAGTAAATGGGACGAGAGGATTACGGAATTTGAGAAGCGCATGCGCATGGAGAGCAAGACGCACTATTCAATCCAAGACCTCAGAGCCCACTTCATTAATTGGCTGAACCTACGCAATGAAAGAGATGTCGGAACTAATAAGCATGGCGACCAGTGGAGAGACGAGACTCTCGACAGGATGCGCAGGCTTGTCAATACCCGCTGACTTCAAGCCAGCCGTCGACAAGTGCCTGGCCAAGTACCCTACGTATGAGAATTTCCTCGCCAAGCTCAGCCCAGCCGCGGCGGACAGGCTGCTGCCCGACTGGGAGAGTGCCATGATATACCCACTTGACATTGACGGCAACGTCAAGGTGCCTACGGTCAAGGTGGCGAGCATGGCTTTCGGCAGGGAGCGTGTCATAGCATGGCTCATGGCGTACGTCGTGAGCGTCAACTCCTTCTTCCTGGGAGCGTCACCTGACAAGAAGATGACACCCGGCCAGATGGAGGAGGCGGCATCCATCATACTCCAGAACTACAACCACCTTCTCGTCTCCGAGATACCTGTCGTATTCTCACGCATCAAAGGCGGGAGATATGGCAAGGCCTACGGTGTCGTTGATGGTGGTATGCTGTGCAACTGCTTCGAGCAATACGCCGAGGGGCGCATGGAGGAGCGGGCGTCCATACACAAGAGGGTGTCCGCCGAGAAAGCCCGACGTATGCACGAGCAGTGGCAGAAGGAGGACACCATGAGCTTCGACGAGTTCAAAGGAACCATCGACTACGCACGCATCCAAATGTCAGGACAGGCTGACAAACTCGAGAAGTTTGTAACCAAGTACGACATGAGGGTGGAGAGAAAGTAAACGCTGACAATGGAGAACAAGAAGATAAGGAACGCCACGCCGACCGAGTACAATGGCGTGAAGTATCGCAGCAAGCTCGAGGCGAAGTTCGCCCGGATGCTTGACGTGAGAGGCATAGCCTTCGACTATGAGAAGGAGAAGTGGACGCTGCTCGAAAAGCAACGGTACATGGGCGAGACCATACGGTGCGTCCAGTACACACCCGACTTCATCATAGGCGACATCGTCGTCGAGGTCAAGGGCTTCCGTAACGACGTGTTCCCATTGAAGCGCAAACTTATCATCAAGTACATCAATGAGCGGCGGCCTGACCTGCGCTTCTTCGAGGTGAAGAACGAGCGGGACATGAACGCTGTAATCATTTTGATATTAAACAAAAACATGAGGACTGATGAGTAACAACTTAGTCACAGCGTTCTCCTTCGAGGGGAACA
>CAZPPW010000025.1:0-22728 GCA_964588595.1 uncultured Marinilabiliaceae bacterium | reverse complement strand
CCCTGTTACCCCATCATTAAGCCGATGGGCATCGAACACAATCAAATAAATCCTTCTCCCAGCTACTTCTTAACCGAGATGGCGAATCCACCGCTCCTCGCGCACTTGATCTGCAACTTGGTGTCGCAATTCACCTTCTGGTTCTCTATCACGTAGTCGTCCGGATGCTTATCATACGACGCGTCTGGGCCGTCCTTGTATATCGTGGCGGTATACTCCACGCCCGGGTCGAGAAACGAGAAGTCCACAGTAGCCATGCGCTCATTCTCGTTGGTGATGGACCCTACAAACCAGTCCTCACCGCCCTTCTCCTTGCGCGCAATGGTGATGTAATGACCCGGCTCAGCCTCCAAATACACGCTCTTCTGCCAGTCGACAGCCACATCCTTGATGAATTGGAAAGCGTCGGCATACCTCTGGTAGCTCTCTGGCAGGTCGGCCGCCATCTGCAACGGGCTGTACATCGTGACGTACAGCGCAAGCTGCTTGGCCAACGTGGTGTTCACAGTGCTGTGGGGCGTGTCGCCAAGAAACGACATACGCGTGTCGAGTATGCCTGGCGTATAGTCCATAGGACCACCCTGAAGTCGTGTGAAGGGCAGGCAGCACGTGTGGTGCGGGCGGTTGCCGCCAAACGACTCATACTCCGTGCCACGCGCGCTCTCGTTGCCAATAAGGTTTGGATACGTGCGGCACAAACCCGTCGGGCGCACAGCCTCATGCGCATTGACGCAAATCTTATACTCCGCGGCCTTCGTCACGGCATAGAGGAAGTGGTTCACTGCCCACTGACCATAGTGGTGCTCGCCCGGGACGGTCAGGTTGCCCACATAGCCGCTCTTCACGGCGTTATACCCATTGTCCACCATGAACTTGTATGCCGCGTCCATATGGCGCTCATAGTTGCGTATCGAGGCCGATGTCTCGTGGTGCATCATCAGGCGGATCCCCTTGCTCTTCGCATACGCGTTGAGTGCCTTAACGTCAAAGTCGGGATACGGAGTCACAAAGTCAAACACATACTCCTTCTGGAAGCCAAACCAGTTCTCCCAGCCAACATTCCAACCCTCTATAAGCAGCTGGTCCATGCCATTGGCCGCGGCAAAGTCGATATACTTGCGCACATTCTCGTTGTTGGCGGCATGCGTGCCGTTGGGCTTAGCCTTCGAGTAGTCGTCCACCCCAAGGTGCACGCTGTTGAAGTCGTTGGTGTACGACCAGCTCGATTTGTTGGTTATCATCTCCCACCATACGCCCATATACTTCACTGGCTTGATCCAGCTCACATCCTCGTACGCGCACGGCTCATTGAGGTTCAATATCATGCGCGAGGCCAATATCTTGCGGGCGTCGTCCGTCACCATCACCGTGCGCCACGGCGTGTGGCATGGCGTCTGGCAACGTGCCATCTCGCCAACAGCGTTAGGCGTAAGTGCCGCCTTGAACACGAAGTTCTTGTCGTCAAGGTCCAGACTCATGCACGAGTAGTCCACCAAGGCCGCCTCATGTATGTTGATATACAGGCTGTCGGCCGTCTTCATCTGCACCGAGGTCTGCACAGCCGTCGGCGATACAGCGCACTGGCTCGAATTCTCCTGCCTTGCGCCAGGCGACAACGCCCGTATCTCCGAGAGGTGGCTCTCCGTGTAGTCATACTCCTGAGTGTCATAGTCGCCGCTAATCCACCATGCCGTGTGGTCGCCAGTCATGGCGAACTCCGTGAGCTCGTCCATCACGGTGAAGTACGTCAGCTTCTTCTGGTCGGGGAAATCATAACGGAAGCCTATGCCCTCGTTGAACGCCCTGAACGTCAACCCTATCTGACGGTCGGTCGACGGCTGGTTCAACGTCACGATAAGCTCGTTATAGTTGTTGCGTATCTCGCTCTCCTCGCCCCATACAGGCGTCCACGTCTCGTCAAAAGTGCTTGTCTTCTGGTCGGCTATCGCAAAGCCGCGGTCAAAGCTGACACCATCCTTGATGATGATGCCAAGGCGCGAGGGCTTCACCACGATGCGCTCGCCATACGTGAGCTGATACATAGGCACACTGTCGGCGCTTAGGCCAAACGTCACCTTGATGTTCTTGTCTGGCGACGCAAGCTCTATCGTCTCACCGCTGAAGGCGAGTGCCTTCTGCTTGGCCGGGGCGTTGGTGCAGCCCGACAGCACCAGCGCGGCAAAGCCAAGGCACGTGGCCGCCATCTCCATTGCTGTTCTTGTTTTCATTGTGGTTCGTTTTATTACTGTTTTTATCTATTGTGGTATCTATTTCATGTCTACGACCATCGCCGTCCTGCCCTTAACCACGAGCTTCCCCTGCGCGTCGACAACCTGATTGCTCACTATGTCCTGACCCGCAAGGTGCGCACCCGTCACTTGCGAGAATCGCCCAAGGTCTATCTCACGATCCTCTTTGGCAAGATTCAGCACCACCATCACCTGCTGCCGCGTCATGGCGTCCATGCGGAAAAAGACATACACATTCCCCTCCGTGGTATACTGCGTCATTGTGCCGCGGCGCAACGCCACACTCCCCTGACGGAAGTTGAATAGCCGCGCCGTATAGTCATACATGGCCTTCTCCCTCTCGGGCATAGCCGTGAAGTAGCTCACACTGTCTTCCTGCCACCCGCCGGGGAAGTCGCGGCGTATGTTGGCATGGCCGTCAAAACCGTTGCCCGTCATGAGCGCCTCCGTGCCATAATACAGCTGGGGTATGCCCCGCGCCGTGGCAAGCAACGCCGTGGCAAGACGCAACGCGCCCTCGTCATCTTTCAACTGCGTCAGCAAACGCCCCGTGTCATGGTTCTCGCCAAAGATGAGGATATTCATCGGGTCGGGGTATACCACGTCGTTGGCAAAGCTGTCATAGAGACGGTTAGCACCGTCGCTCCATCCCTCCCCCTCCGACATGGCACGGCATATAGCCTCCTGCAACGGGAAGTCCATAATCGTGGGCAACCCACTGTCCTTGATCCCATTGGCCTTGCCATAGCCCTTCTGCCATGGCGCAAGTTTCGCGGCCTCCGAAATCCAGCACTCACCAACGATGTTGAAGTGTGGATACTCGCTCTTCACGGCGTCGCACCAGTCCGACATGGCCTCCACGTCCGAATACGGATACGTGTCCTGCCTGATGCCGTCAAGATCCGCCGTCTCAATCCACCATATCGAGTTCTGTATCATGTATGTCTTGACCAGCGGGTTCGCCATGTTCATGTCCGCCATCGTCGTGTCGAACCACCCCTTCAGCGCAAGGTCCAAGTCGGCTTGCGAGGCGTGAGGGTCGTTAAGCACCGACAACCGGTAGTTGCTCCTCACGAAAGTCTCCTTGCCATCCTTGTCATACCACTTGTTGAGCCAGTCCTTGGCAGGCAGGTCGCCCATCCACCAGTAGTTTGTGCCGCAGTGGTTGAACACCATGTCCATGATGTGCTTCATCCCGCGCTTATGCAGCTCCGCCGATAGCGTCTTGAAGTCCTCAAGCGTGCCAAGGCGAGGGTCTATCTCGTAGTAGTTGGTTATGGCATATCCATGATACGACGACTGCGGCATGTCGTTGGTCATGACGGGTGTCATCCACAATGCCGTCATGCCCATATCCTTGATGTAGTCCAGGTGCTCTATCACGCCCTTCAGGTCGCCACCATGCCTCCCGTAGGGCGCGTTGCGGTCGGCTCTCTCCGCCATGCCGGGCATATTGTCGTTCGTCGGGTCGCCATTGGCGAAGCGGTCGGGCATGAGCAGGAACACCGCGTCGTCCGATGTGAAGCCTACCCGTTTAGCCGAGCCCTCACGCCGCGCGTTGAGCGGGTAGTTGATGGTCTGGCTCTTGTCGCCCTGGGTGAGCACTATCTGCGCGTCGCCAGCCTTGGCTTTCTGCGTGATGTTGAGCGTCACGAAGAGGTAGTTCGGGTTGTCGGTGCGCACTACGTCGGCAATCTTCACACCCCGCGTGTCGCTCGTAGGGGTGCACTTTGCTATGTCTTTGCCGTGGAGCATGAGCTGCACATTGGGGTTCTTCATCCCAACCCACCAGTTCGACGGCTCGACCCTGATGTCGGCTATCTGCGCCCACGAGCCGAGTGCGACGATGCCGGCAAAGAGCGATGTGATAATACGTTTCATAACCTGATTGATGCGAGTTTGTTTGTAGTTTATTTCTTCACACTAATGAGCCTTACGGCGAGAGAACCGCAGATGAGCAGCACGCCAGCCACAACCATCATGGCAGGCTGACTGCCACCCACAAGGTGCAGGATGAGACCACCCAGAAGTGCCGCCACAATCTGAGGCAGGCATATCGTGCAGTTGAATAGGCCAAGGTATGTGCCCATATTAGGCGTACCCTCGAGAGCGTTGGTCAGCAGAGTGAAAGGCAACGCCAATGCCGCCGCCCATGCCGGGCCTACAAGGAAGAGGCTTATCATCATGAGATACTGGTTCGTCATGAAGAAGAGCGAGATGAAGCCCACGGCGCTGATAAGCAGACTCACCACGTATGCCACCTTGGCGTCCTTGAACTTCGGGATGAATACCGCCCAGATGACAGCACCCAAAGCCTGCACAGCGTAGAGTATGCCTACCCAGTTGCTCGCCTCCTGATAGCCGTCAGTCTTGGCATCCGTAGCGCCCCACCCGTTGTCGGCCACGGCACCCGTCAGATATGTCCACATATACAGAAACGCCGCCCAGCAGAAGAACTGCACCAGCCCGACAGTCCAAAACGTCTTAGGCGCATGGGCCAGGAGCTTAAACACGTTGGCACTACGCCCCGACTCCTTCCCGTCGGCTGTGGTCTCTATGCCATGAAAAGCACGATACTCGGCAGGTGGCATCTCCTTGACCCGTGCCACGGTATACACCACGCACAACGCTATTATGATAGCCGCCGCATAGAACGACAGCACCACCGTGGGAGGCACAACCCCATCGGGAGCCACATTGGCCACACCGAAATAGGCAAGCGCGAACGGGAACACAAAGCCCACGATGCTACCCGCGTTGCAGAGGAAGCTCTGTATGCTGTATGCCGTAGTCTTCTGCTTCTCGCTGACCATGTCGCCAACGAGCATCTTGAACGGCTGCATAGCCATATTGATGGAGGTATCCATGAGCATGAGCATCACAAGTCCGAAGGTCATCGCCGCCCCGACGCTTAGCCCCAGGCTGCCCGCATTAGGCAGGAGGCAAAGCACTGCCACAGCCACCGCCGCGCCAAGAATGAGGTACGGTATGCGACGACCAAGGCGACACCATGTGCGGTCCGACGCCGCGCCAACGAGGGGTTGGACTATCATGCCCATCAGTGGGGGGAGTATCCAGAAATAACTCAGACTATGCGGGTCGGCACCCAAGGTCGAGAATATCCTGCTGATGTTCGCGCTCTGCAACGCGTAGGCAATCTGCACCCCGAAGAAGCCAAAGCTGAGGTCAGTCAGCTGGCGGAACGATAAAATACGCTTACTGTCCATATCAATGCTATTTAGCACCACGTTATGCGCGTCGAGGAGCGTCGTGACCGATGTCCTGCGCCGTAGGTTCAGCGTAAATTTACGTTTACAAATCTAAATCTAATAGATGATGTCCCAAAATACTATAACTCCAACGAACGGTTACCGTATGTTAAATTGCCCGCTATTCATTGCTTTTCAAACGTTTGCGGAGGGTCAGGTGGTGGGGGTGCATTTTATTGAAAAAAGTTCATGCCCTGTTTTGCAAACGATTTCGGAAACCACGTGTTCGCCATCACCCCTCTATCGCCCTGTTCACCGACGCAAAATCGCCACCTGTCGAATATTGATGCCACTTGACTATCGGAATAACGATATTTGCCCCAGACACGTAAAAGGTCAGACAATGAAAGCGGTCAGCAAGTTCCATCTCAAGCCGTGGCACGTCAAGGCTTTCCTGTGGCTCTGGGTAATGCTCTACCCGGTGGTCACGTGCCTTGCCGGCGATAATGGCGGCTCGTGGGGCGACGTTGTGGAGAAATGGGGCAGCTTCGTCCCGTTCCTCGTGCTCTACCTCATGTTCGACCTCCTCGTCGTGCCACGCCTGTTGCAGCGCAAGCATATCGTGATGTATATAGCCGCGGCTCTCGGCATGTTGTCGCTCTTCGTGTTCTACGAGTATCAGAAGTCGCCAAGCATAGGCCCGCGCACCGACATGACTATCCACCCGCACGACGCACAGCCCCCCCGCGACGCACGCCCACCCATGCGCGACGACTCCCACTTCCGCCCATCGCCACCCCCGGGCATGCAAGACGTGCGCAAAGGCTCACGCCCCGTGCCGGGCTACGTCATCGACGGCGTCATAGCCTTCCTCATGATGGGCTTCGACCTCACCGTGGCTCTCCTCTTCCAGATGCAAAAGGAGCGCGAGAAGATGCGCCAGATGGAGAGCGCGAACCTGCAAAACGAAATCAAATACCTCAAGGCGCAGCTTAACCCCCACTTCCTCATGAATATGCTCAACAACATCCACAGCATGATCGAGGTGGACCCCGCCAAGGCGCAAGAGATGGTCATAAACTTCTCCAAGCTGCTCCGCTACGCCCTGTATGAGGGTGGAGCGCCGATGGTGTCGCTATCGCACGAGGCGGCGTTCATATCCAACTATGTCACCGTCATGCGGCAACGCTTCTCGAGCCGTAAGGTGGACATCAGCCTCTCCATACCCGACTTCATACCCGAGCGTCTGATGGTGCCGCCGATGCTCTTCATCGTCTTCATCGAGAACGCGTTTAAGCATGGGGTCAGTTATAGGCAGAACTCGTTTGTCGAGGTGACGCTCAGCGTGATGTCCGATATGCGTGTGCGCTTCACTTGCCGCAACAGTGTCGTGGCGGCTAAGGTCAGCACAGGTCAGGCGGGTGGCATAGGGCTGGAGAACGTCACTAAACGACTCGCCCTGCTCTTTGGCACAGACTATCGCCTCGATATCGAGGAGGATATAGAGTCTTATAATGTCACATTAGAAATACCGACAGATGACGCGAAACATACGATGCCTGGCGGTGGACGATGAGCCCATAGCCCTCGAGAAACTCAAAAGCTACATAGAGAAGGTGCCATACCTGGAACTCGTGGCTGCCTGCGACGACGCCATGGAGGCTCTCGCCATACTCTCGGACAAAGGTGCCGACGCCCTGTTCATCGACATCAATATGCCCGACGTTAATGGCCTCGACTTCGTGGCCTCGCTACCCCAACGCCCTATCGTGGTGTTCACCACGGCCTACTCGCAATACGCTGTCGACAGCTTCAAGGTGGCGCCTGTGGACTACCTCCTGAAGCCATATAGCTTTGCCGACTTCCAACGAGCCGCGGGGCGTGTGGCGCATCAGTTTGAGCTGGAGCAGAAAGCCGACCCCACGCCCCAGGACTCCGACTCGCTCTACGTCAAAGTGGACTACCGGTATGTGCGTGTGGCTCTCAAGGACATACGCTACATTGAGGGCATGAGCGACTACCTGCGCATACACCTCACCACCGACACCCGACCCCTAATCACGCACTCCACATTCCGCCAGATAGCCGAATACCTCACGCCCAACTTCCTGCAAGTCCATAAGTCGTATATCGTCAATATGGACCAGATACGCGAGATTCAGCGCATGAGGATCGTCATGGACAAGGACACCCTGATTCCAGTGGGCGACATCTACAAAGACGCCTTCACGTCCTACCTCCAAGACCGCACCGTCGGCAAACGCAAGTAGCATGACACGACAATCAACACCCCACAAAAAATGAATAAACACACATTCCTAATTGCCCCGCTGATGTGCGCTCTCGCACTCTGGGCATGCTCGTCGGACGACGACGACACCACCACCACACAGCCGACCAACTCTGAGCAGTCGGGCAATGCCACTGGTGACGAGTCGGGCGACTCCAACGGCGACTCCTCCTCTTCTACTACCACCGACACCGATACGTCGCTCGACTTTGAGGTGTCGTGGGATCTCTTCCCCGAGTCGGGCTACACTGACGCCACAGACTCGCCCTCCTCTACCGACGATACTGACGACTTCATCGAGAACTCGTCCTTCTCGTCGACAATCAATATCGCCTACGATGGCACAACTGCCACTGTCACTGGCGAAGCTGATGGCGTGGAGGTCACTACCGACGGCGCGTACGTCACGGTCAACTCGTCTGCCAAGGCTGTGGAGTACGTCCTCACGGGTACTGCCACCGACGGCTCGTTCAAGGTGTATAGTGAGAAGAAGTTCAAGCTTACCCTTGCTGGCGCTGACATCACCTCTACGCAGGGCGCGGCCATCAATATCCAGTCGAAGAAACGGGTATTCCTGAACCTCGAAGCTGGTACGCAAAACACATTGACTGACGCAGCCTCGTATAGCAACACCCCCGACGACGAGGATCAGAAAGCATGCCTATTCTCCGAGGGACAGATCCTCGTGAGTGGCAATGGCGCGCTCACCATCAACGCCAACTATAAGCATGCCATCTGCTCCGACGACTATTTCTTCATGCACGCTGGCCCTCACGTCACCGTAGCCTCCGCCCCCAAGGACGCTATACACACCAACGATAAGGTCATCGTGGCGGGAGGTTACCTCACCATCACATCGACGGGCGACGCCATAGAGTGTGAGGAAGGCTCGATTGACATACGCTCCGGACTTCTCAAACTTGAGGCCACAGGCACTGCCTCTAAGGTGCTCAAGTCGGCTGCCCATATATCCATCACTGGAGGTCAGGTGGTGCTGCTTGCTTCGGGCGACGCGGAGTATGACTCTGACGAGAATGACATCAGCTCGGCAGCATGCCTGAAGTGCGACAGCAACGTCGTGATATCGGACGCTCAAATAGCAATGAAGGCCACAGGACTTGCGGGCAAGGGCGTTAACGCGGATGGCACATTCACCATGACATCTGGCACGCTCAAAGTCCTCACCACAGGCTCACAGTACGTCATATCGGACGATGTGGACTCGTCACCTAAAGCCATCAAGGTGCAGGGCGACCTCACAATATCGGGTGGCACAGTCCTTGTGCGCACCACGGGCGGTGATGGTGGCGAAGGCATAGAGAGCAAGGCCACGATGACCATCGACGGCGGCACGGTAGCGGTATCGACATACGACGACTGCCTGAACGCCAAGACGCACATACAAATCTCTGGTGGCGACATCTATTGCCTCAGCACTGGCAACGACGCCATAGACTCTAACGGCACACTCTCCATTGCGGGCGGCACCATAGTGGCCATAGGCACCACAGTGCCAGAGTCGGGCATAGACTGCGACGAGAACACCTTCGCCATAACGGGCGGCACGCTTATCGCACTGGGTGGCACCACATCCACGCCCACGGCCAACGCCTCGACCCAGTCTTCGCTAATCTACAACTCCCGCCTGTCGCAAGGCGCACTGTTGACGCTCGTCAACTCATCGTCGGAGCACATCTTCTCGTACACCATCCCGACATCGTATAACGAGACGACTATACTCTTCTCGTCGGCCGACCTCACGCAGGGCGACAGCTACACACTCTACTCGGCAGGTACAGTGGCCAGTGGTGACAACTTCCACGGGCTCGTCACCAATGCCGACTACACCCCAGGCACTACGCTTACTACCTTCACTCAATCCTCGACTGTCACCAACCTTGGCAGCTCGCAAGGCAATCAGCAAGGCGGGCAACCGGGAGGATTTGGCAGATAACCCATCCTACCTTACACTGACGAGGCCCGGCACGCATGACACGTGCCGGGCCTTATTATGTCGTAGCCTACGAGAAAAGCTCGACTATCCTTGCCGAGTGCTCTCCCGCTCTTTAATCTTAGGCTCTAAGACTTTGCATACTGGGCGGCTCACCACCAGTCCGCTCTCGATCTGGTCGATTAGCAGACGCATAGCCATGCAGCCCATCTCGTAGCCATTCTGCTCGACGCTCGTCAGGGCTGGCTCCACAATGTCGGCAGAGGGGTCGTTGCCAAAGCCGACAACCTCGATATCCTCTGGGATGCGCCTGCCGAGACGCTTCAGAAGGCGCATGGCCTCCACGGCGGTATCATCGTTAATGGCGAATAGGCCATCGATATTATTGGCGATAGATTCCAGTCGACTTGCCGCGCTGCGCAACTTGGTTGGGGTGTCGGCGTCGATAATCAGGCTCTCGTCTAAGGCGATGCCCGCGTCACGCAGTGCCGCCTCGTAGCCCTCGCGCCTATGGTCGCTCACTTGCAGTCCTCTGTCGCCGCACAGCAGAGCTATCTTGCGGCAACCATGACTTGCCATCAGGCCTACGGCGTTGTATGCGCCCCGGTAGTCGTCGGTGGTCACCTTGCTCACGTCGACACCTGGCAGCACCCTGTCGAACATCACCAGTGGCATCCCCTCGTCGACCATGCCGCGGAGGAACGAATCGTCGGTGGTGGTCTTGCTTGCTGACAACAGTATACCGTCGACTCGGCTGTCCATCAGGCTTTGCAACTCTTTGCGCTCGAACTCGGCGTTCTCGCAGCTCTGGCACATCATCGTGGTATAGCCCCGCTCGGCGGCAGTCTCGCTCATCCCACTCATCACCGACGAGAAGAAGTAGTGAGACATCTCTGGCACAACCACTCCGACGATGTTAGTCTTCGCCCTGCGCAAGCTCAGAGCCAAGGCGTTAGGACGATAATTAACACTCTCTGCCACACGCCTCACCGCCTCCTTGGTCTCCGCGCTAATATCAGGGTGGTCTTTCAAAGCACGGCTTACAGTGCTTGCAGAGATACCCAAGATCTTCGCAATGTCCTTAATAGTCATCTGATGCAACTTCATAAATTCCTGCTTGAAAGTTTTGCGCCTCTTCTGGGGGGGTGGGGGTGCTCACCACAAAAATAAAACGAAAAACAACAACAAACAACACAACCCCCGCACGCGACGCTCCAAAACCTAACAAAACCTAACTGCCACACGCCGATGGGCGGCAAAACACCCCCATTTTAGCTCCAAACCCTTAAAAACCAGTATGCACACGCAAAAAAGTTTAATACAGGAAATATGTTGTTCAGCATAACTTTCTGCCGCAAACGACTTCGCAACCGTTTGCGCAAACGTTTGCGACGATTTAACAAGGGCCTAACCTTTAACGAGTGTAAAAATATGCCCCCACGCATTAACTTTGCCCTTGAAGAAAGTCAGCTACGGCTGTTTGAAAGGCATTTTTTGGGGGGCTGATTATAGAATTGCCCAATGCTGACTTTCTTCTTCTTTTTTACTGAGACGACGGCCGAGGACAAGGCCACGAGATAACAAACAACTAAAAACCATTAAAGGCAGCTCGAGACAAAACAATACCTATCGTTAACAGTTCGGACAACACCGACACAAAGCAAGACAATAAAAAAACGGGAAGGCACGAAAGCCTGACCACTGCAATATCAAACTAAACAACAAACAAAGGAAGTATGAACAGCAAATCAATCAGATCAAGGTTCTGGCTATTGATCGCTGCCCTCTTCACCACGCTCACGGTCTCCGCGCAATCGTTCGAGGCCAACGGCAAGGTAGTGGACGGCGCTGATCAGCAGCCCATCCCAGGCGTCGCAGTCATGGTGAAGGGTACCACAATAGGTACTGTAACCGACTTTGACGGCAACTTCGCACTTAATGCCGAGCAAGGTTCAACACTTGTCTTCTCCTTCATCGGCTACACGACCCAGGAGCTCCCGGCGGCTAAGGGCATGAGCGTGTCGCTCGTCTCTGACGCGCAGGAGCTTGAGGATGTCGTAGTCATTGGTTACGGCGTGGCACGCAAGACTGACCTTACGGGTTCTGTCACGGCAATCAAACCGGACGAGAAGAACAAGGGTCTCATCACCAACGCACAGGACATGATAGCAGGTAAGATAGCCGGTGTCAACGTCACCTCACAGAGTGGTACTCCTGGTGGCGGTGCGACTATCCGTATTCGTGGTGGTTCGTCACTTAACGCTTCTAACGACCCTCTTATCGTCATTGATGGACTTGCGATGGACAACAGTGGTGTCAAAGGTTTGGCCAACCCGCTCTCTATGGTCAACCCTCAGGATATTGAGACATTCACTGTCCTCAAGGACGCATCGGCCACTGCCATCTATGGTTCTCGTGGTTCTAACGGTGTCATCATCATCACGACTAAGAAAGGCCTGAAGGGCAAGCGTCCACAATTCGCTTACACTGGCAACGTATCCGTATCTGTCAAGAAGAACCTTCTTGATGTGATGAGCGGTGACGAGTATCGTGAGTTCATCGGCACCAAGTTCGCAGACAATGCGGAAGTGCTCGGCAAGCTCGGCACGGCCAACACCGATTGGCAGGACGAGATTTACCGTGTGGCTATGGGTACTGACCACAACCTCACTGTATCGGGCGGCAATGACCACCTCACCTATCGCGTATCGGCAGGCTACACTGGTCAGGAGGGTATCCTCAAGACCTCTGACTTCAAGCGTGCCACACTCTCATTCAACCTCTCTCCGAATTTCCTTGACAAGCACCTCACCTTCAACATCAACGGTAAGGGCATGATTGCCAAGAGCCGTTATGCTGACACTGGCGCCGTAGGTGCTGCTATCCGCATGGACCCGAGCCAGCCTGTCAAGTCTGACGAGGCCAAGTTCGCTAACTTCGGTGGATACTGGGAGTGGTGCAAGGAAGGCACGATTTACAATGACTCAAGCTGGGATTACTATCTTGACAGCGATGTCTGCAAAAACCCGGTAGCTATGCTTGAGCTTCACAACGACCGTGCTACTTCTAAGAGCATCATTGGCAACATTGAGGGTAACTACAAGATTCATGGTCTTGAGGATCTCATCCTCCATGGCAACTTTGGTTTCGATGTCTCCACTGGTAAGCAGACGACTGACAACGAGACTGGCTCTACCCAGAATCCTTACTATGGATACCATGGCACTGACCAGATTGACAAGTATAACCTCTCTGTCAACGCCTACCTCCAGTATCTCAAGGACTTCAATGATGCTAACCACTTCGACATCATGGCTGGTTACGAGTATCAGAAGTTCCACCATGAGCAGACGACCAAGGGCGGTGGTTTCTACGCTACTACCAACGATGATCCCGCCAACGCAGGACAGCCTTACAACTACAATGAGAACGTCTCCAAGAGTGAGAATTACATTGTCTCTTTCTTCGGTCGTCTCAACTATGCTCTTCTCAACCGTTACATGCTGACAGCCACTGTACGTTATGACGGTTCGAGCCGTTTCTCTGACCACTGGGCACTCTTCCCATCGTTCGCTCTTGGTTGGAAGGTTAAAGAGGAGGCGTTCCTCCGCGATGTTGACGCTGTCACGGACTTCAAGATTCGTCTCGGCTACGGTCAGACAGGTCAGCAGGAGGGTATCGGTGACTACGGATGGCTTCCGACCTACACCATGAACACTGGCACCAACAACTACTACAACGTAGCTGGCGACGAGGGTCAACTTGCTCGTCCTGATGCCTACAACACAGAACTCACATGGGAGACCACCGAAACCTACAACGTAGGTCTTGACCTCGCGTTCCTTAACAACCGTATCTCCTTCACTGGTGACTATTACTTCCGCAAGACCACGGACCTTCTTAACCAAGTATACGTGGCTGCCGGTTCTAACTTCCGCAACCAGGTTATGGGCAATGTAGGTTCTCTCGAGAACAAGGGTGTGGAGCTTGCGCTCACTGTACGTCCTATCCAGTCGGATGATTGGCACTGGGAGCTCACCGTCAACTCTGCCTACAATGAGAACGAGATTACCGAGCTCATCGGTGAGGAGGGCTACTACGTAGAGACTGGCGGCATTTCTTCTGGTACTGGTAACAACTGCCAGGCGCACACAGTAGGTCAGGCAGCAAGCTCTTTCCGCGTCTATCAGCAAGTCTATGATGAGGCAGGCAACCCAATTGAGGGCATGGTAGTGGATCGCAATGGTGATGGAATCATCAATGACTCTGACCGTTACTACTACAAGAGCCCGGCTGCACCTTGGACCTTTGGTGTCGCAAGCCGTTTGCAGTGGCGCAATGTAGACTTCAGCTTCTCTCTTCGTGCCAACCTTGGCAACTATGTATTCAACGATGTTGAGGCGGGCCAGAGCAACATCTCGACCGCTGCCCTCTACACCCTCGAGTACCTCTCCAACCGACCCAAGTATGCCATGGCAAAGAACTTTGGCTCGTGGGATAAGACGACCGTCCTTTCTGACTACTTCGTGCAGAATGCATCCTTCTTGAAGTGCGACAACATCACGGTGGGCTACAGCTTCAACGAGCTCTTCGGTTCAAAGCTTTCGGGACGTGTCTACGCTACCGCATCCAATGTCTTCACCATCACCAAGTATAACGGTGTAGATCCTGAAGTCGACGGTGGTATAGACAACAACATCTACCCGCGTCCATTCTCTGGCATTGTTGGTCTCTCGCTCAACTTCTAAACCACGCTTAGGTTAACCGAATTAAAGAAATTACGATGAAAACAATATATTCACTTGTTGCCGCTGCGATGGCCTTCTCCGCAGTATCATGCGTGGACGACCTCGACGTCAACAACATCGACCCCAATGTGGTTACATCCGCGAGCAAGGAGTCGGTACTCAACAAGTGCTACGCCAGCATAGCTCTTGCTGGACAAAGCGGCCCTGATGGCGATTGTGATATTGATGGTCTTGACGGTGGCACGACAGGTTATGTGCGTCAGCTGCTCAACTCGCAGTGCATCACGACTGATGAGGCTATCTGCTGCTGGGGCGACCCTGGCATCCCTGAGTACAACTATGGACGTTGGAATGCCGACCATCCGATGCTTCAAGGCTTCTACTATCGCCTCTACTTCTCCATCACCATGTGTAATCACTATTTGGAGATGTATGGTGGCAATGACGCTACGATGACTGCTGAGGCGCGTTTCCTTCGTGCTATGCACTACTACTACTTGCTTGATGGTTGGGGCAATGTGCCATTCAAGGATCAGGTGACCAACGAGAATGGTGAGCAGATGCCACGCGCTGAGCTCTTCAGCTATGTGGAGAGTGAGCTTTTGGACTGTGTCAATGACCTTTCTGAGCCAGCTGCCAAGAAGAGCACAAGCGCCAACTATGGACGTGCTGACAAGGTTGCCGCATGGCTTCTCCTTGCCCGCCTCTATCTCAACGCTGAGGTCTACACTGGCACGGCTAAGACCGCTGAGGCGGCAGAGTATGCCAAGAAGGTGATGGACTCGCCCTACAAGCTCAACACGACTTCGTATGGCCATTGGTCGGCATACCAAGCCCTCTTCATGGGTGACAATGGTGAGACTGATGCCGCTGACGAGTTCATCTTGCCTATCCTCCAGGATGGTCAGACGACGGCAAGCTATGGTACTTCGGTCTTCGCTATGGCATCCACATGGAAGTCTGACATGCGTTTTGTCTTTGCTCCTGGTGACACTCTCAACGCTGGTGGTAACAACACCCAGCAGAACTGGTCGGGCAACCGTGCACGTCGCAACCTTATCGAGAAGTTCATCACTGGCTCTATACCTGAGGGCGAGACGGCTGATCTCTGCGCATTCACAGCCGCAGCTAATGATGACCGCGCACTGTTCTACGGTGTTGACCGCACCCTTGACATTGATGCCAACGACGACTTCAACAAGGGTTACTCTATTTTGAAGTTCAGCAACTTCTATGCTAACGGAGGTACGGCTCATGATGCCAAGTTTGCTGATATGGATTGGCCACTGATGCGTAAGGCTGAGGCCTATCTTATCTACGCTGAGGCTACGGCTCGCCAGAATGGTGGTTTCGCTACTGCTGATGGCCTTGCGGCTCTCAACCAGCTTCGCTCTCGTGCTAATGCTTCGACACTTGCTTCGGCAGACCTTGATGAGATATGTGATGAGTGGTGCCGTGAGTTCTACTTTGAGGGCAACCGTCGCACAACCCTTATCCGCTTCAATAAGTTTGGTGGCAACACTGGTTACACTTGGCAATGGAAGGGTGGCACGTTTGCTGGTCAGAACTTCAGCACCAACTACAACCTCTTTGCCATACCTACAGCAGACTTGAGTGCCAACACGAACCTCAAGCAAAACCCCGGCTTCTAATCGGCTTAAAAATAGATGCAACGAGATGCGGGAGCGCATTGGGCGCTCCCGACTCTCCCTAAATCTTCAAGATTAATTGTCATGAAAATTATCAAATATCCTGCCATCGCACTTGCCGCTCTTGCGCTTTGCACAGCATGCGAAGACGACAACGATGACAACCCAACAGTTGCACAGGCAACGGAGTTTCAACTCAACACGCCTACATTCGTCAACACTATTGTTGACCTTGAGCAGACAGATAGCCTTGGTCTCTCGTGGAGCCAGCCTAACTATGGCTGCCCGATCCTGGTCAACTACAATGTAGAGTTGTCGAAGACTGGCGAGTTCACGACGTCGTATGCACAGCAGGTGGCTGATGAGACTGGGGCGACCGTGGCTGACTATTATGAGATGGATGGCACCACTCTCTGCGCTGGCAATGTAGCTGGCAAGGACGTGTGCCGTGCATTGGCAAGCCTCAGCTCGTGGAGTGGAAGTGATGATGTGCCTAATTCGCAAGACATCTATGTACGCGTAAAGGCGAGCCCTTATACAGTCAGTGGTGATGAGTCGCTTGTATGCTACTCTAACATCGTCAAGTTCACCTCGCATCCTTACTACATTGCACTCAAGGATGCTGATCCTGAGATGTGGTATCTTATTGGCGCATGCATAGGTGATGGCGCATGGACTAACACTCCTGAGGCACTTGGCACATCGAACTTCACGATGTCTATCATTGCTGATCAGAAGTATGACTCTAACACTGGTAAGGGTGTTCTCACCTTCACTGGTTACTTCACGACAGCTGGATTCAAGATTATCCGCGTGCGTGGTGACTGGACAGACCAGTGGGGTATGAATGATGGCGCATTCGTGTTCCAGGATGGTGGCTCGGGCAACATTGTTGTTGAGGAGGATGGATATTATACCGTCACTCTTGACAACTCTAAGAACGAGATATCGATAGCAGCATACGAGGAAGAGCCTACCGTCTACACTGAGATCTCTATCAGCGGTGACTTTAATGGTTGGGGTGATACTCCGATGACGGCATTCAACACTGTGGATGGCGTTGTCAACCACCTCTGGTCGTACGAGTTCAGCACTGACGTGGCTACGACATTGAAGTTCAAGACGACTGGCAGCTGGGATACCAACTGGGGTGGCACTGGATTCCCCTACGGCATAGGCGTTGGCAATGGTGCTAACATTGACGTGCCAGAGGGCGATTGGATTATCACCTTCAATGACATTGACGGTTCGTACGCCTTCACAGCCAAGTAGTCTTTCCAAAGTAATCAATAACATACGTCGCCGCCCGTGTGGTGGTACAAGCCCTGGCTCGGGCGGCGATGTTTTTAACAAGAGAATCAAATGAAAGCACTATATCCCGCACTCGCACTCGCTACGCTTGCCTTCACTGCCTGCGTTGACGACGAGAGCTACGACGATTGGAGCGACGCTCAATATAACGCTGACACCACAGAGGATCAGCGCGTCAACGTTGCCTTCTCCGTCACTAATGCCAGCGCAATCAACTTTGCTGACATAACTGATGACGCTACGCTCGTCACCATCTTCACAGCCTCTAACACGGTGGCGGCAGTGGCAGACACTTCGCTCACGACGGTTTATAAGGTTATTCTTGGCAACTCTTCGGAGGAGATTGATGCTGCCAATGGTCAGATTACGGCGGAGCAGCTTCGCACGGCCATTGAGAATGAGTTTGGCAAGGCGCCTGCGGCACGTGACCTTGCGGCTACTGTTGTGGCATACAACACGTGGAATGGCGTTACGGCACGTAACACTGCTGACATCACCATCACAGCCACCCTCACGGCTCCTGAGATTGAGGAGGCATATTACTACATTGGTGCTACTAACGGTTGGAGCGCAACAGACATGACCTATAAGTTCACACGTGCTGACGAGTCGGTTAGCGTCTATGATGACCCTGTCTTCACTTGCGTGGTGCCAGCACCATACAAGGTTGATGAGACCACTGGTGAGACTGTGCGTGATGACAATTGGTTCAAGATTGCTCCTGCTTCTGCATACGCTTTGGAGGACTTCTGGAGTGGCAAAATACTTGGTTCGGCTACTGATGGTGACGAGTCGCTTGAGGTGCTCCTTGTCAATGAGGGAGCCCAGGCATGCAAGCAGCCCGCTACTGATGGAGCAGTCAAGTACAAGATCACCCTCAACATGATGGAGTACAGCATGACCATTGAGCCGCTTTCGTTCTCTGAGTACATCTACACACCTGGCAACGGACAGGGTTGGAACCCTGAGACGGCACCTGCGTTGCGTACGGCTAATTTTGATGGCGTGTATACTGGCTATACCGTCATGAATGGTGATTTCAAGTTCACCAAAGAGCGCAACTGGGATGGTGGTGAGTATAACACTGGCACGTTCTCTACGTATGGTGAGGGCTTTGCAGGTGGTGCTGAGGCATCGAGCGATATTAGTTGCACCGGTGAGGCTGGCATCTACTACATGACTGCCGATGTGGCAAACGGCACACTCAGCGCTGTATATTGCAACTTTGGCCTTATTGGTCCGGCACAGGCGGGAGGTTGGGTTTCAGACACCGACATGACTTTCGATGCTGAGACTAACACCTACACGTGGACGGGTGATTTGACCGCTGGAGAATTCAAGTTCCGCGTCAATGATGGTTGGGATATTAACCTTGGTGGTTCGCTTGATGACCTCGTGGCTAATGGTGACAACATTACCATTGCTGAGGACGGCAACTACACCATCGTTCTGAATGTCCTCATCACGACGGATGGCGGCAAGATGACCGCTACTGTAACAAAGAACTAATCGACGACTATTTCCCTCGAGATTAGTTTTACTATTCTACTTCCTCGGCCGCCTGAGCTAATAATCCTCAGGCGGCCTTTCGCGCTACTTGCGTTGCAACCACGGATGTGGTGGAGACGTAGTAAACTACAAAACTACAAACTAATACATCGAACATAATGGACTTGAAAAGACTGACCCTGCTGCTGCCTCTTGTGGGCATGCTCATTGCGCCCCAGGCGTTGACATCGTGCAAGGATGACGATGGCGGCACAAACACTGCTGACACCGCGGTAGTCAGCACCCAGACGGCGCTCTCGCTTACGGCGGATGCCCAGACGGTGAGCCATAGCGTGGGCCTCACTGACGACTGGTCGGCGACATTGTCGGCGGACTGGATTACGATTGACCCTGCATCGGGCACGGCGGCAGACAATGTGGTGAGCATCACGGCCCAGGCTAATGAGGGTGAGGCGGTGCGCACGGCCACTATAACGTTCACGGCGGAGCGACAGACGGAGACTCTCACGATAACGCAGGCTTATAAGCAGGCTTATGCTGATGGCGGGCGTGAGGATATTATGCTTCAGGGTTTCTATTGGGACAGCCAGAAGGCGACGGGCTGGACTAAGTTGATGAACTATGCGACGGATATTGCCAACAACTTCACCTGCGTATGGTTTCCGCCTTCTGCCAGTGCTGAGGGTGGCAACACGGTGGGCGGGACTAACGTGGGTTATCATCCGCGCCAATGGAATGACCAGAATAGTTGCTGGGGCACGGCTGAGAACCTGAAGAAGCTCATCTCGACGCTGCATGATGGTGGAGTGAAGGTTATAGCTGACGCGGTGGTGAACCATCGTGCGGGAGACACCGGGTGGGGCAACTTCACGGAGGATGATTTTGGCACATACGGGTCGTATCAGCTTGATGTGCAGCATATATGCTCGACGGATGAGATGAATGACAAGACACAATGCTCGGACGTGAATTGGCTGGGCAAGGCTACGGGTGCTGCGGATAGTGGCGAGAACTGGGGTGGGGCTCGTGACCTTGACCATACGTCGGAGTATGTGCAGCAGGATGTTATAGCCTACCTCTCGTGGCTTCGTGGAGAGTATGGGTATGATGGTTGGCGTTATGATTTCTGCAAGGGGTTTGACGGCAAATATGTGGCGATGTATAATGACGCTACTGACCCGTATTTGTCGGTGGGTGAGTATTGGGATGGCGGTTATGACGCTGTGAACAATTGGCTCAAGGCGACATCGTATAAGAGCATGGCGTTTGATTTCCCGGCGAAGTATGACGCTATAAACAGTGGTGTGGGGAAGAGTAATTTTGCCAGCATGACGTGGAAGAATCAGGATGACGGTGTGCAGCGTCCTGCGGGGCTTATTCACCATCAGTCGACTAACGCGTATGCGGTGACGTTTGTGGACAATCATGACACGTATCGTGATGACAACAAGTATACGGGCAATGTGCCACAGGCGTACGCTTTCATAATGTCGTCGCCTGGCATACCGTGCGTGTTCTGGCCTCACTGGCAGGATCGCAACTATAAGGCGGCTATTGAGAATATGATTGCGGCGCGCAGGGCGGTGGGTCTCACGAACGTGAGTGATGTTCAGGTGACGAAGTCGTCGACGTATTATGAGGCTCAGGCGACGGGCAGGCGTGGGTCGCTGATAGTGCGCATTGGCAGTAAGGCTCCGACGTCAGTGCCTGAGGGTTACGAGTTGGCATGCTCTGGCACGGGCTGGGCGTTCTACACGAAGTAGCGGAATAGAATAGGAAAGGCACGCCTTGTCGGTCGGTATGGCTGGCGAGGCGTGTTTTTTTGGGGGGGTGGGGGGTATAGCGACTGTGGGGTGTGGCACGCCTGGCGGCGTAGAGGGGATGTGGGCGGCGGGTGTGCAACTGGGAGATTCTGACACGCCTTACGGCGTAGAGGGGAGGGATGAGGGAGAAAGTTATGGGGGGAGGGGTGTGGGTATTCGTGGTTTTTTAATAATTTTGAGATTGTTATGGGTTGGCGGTATAGCCGTCCACGCTTTCCCTGGTAAACAATAAACATAATGACAGATAGCATGAAGAAGAAGGTGTCTCTCGGTGTAGATATCGGTGGCACGAACACGGCGATCGGCGTGGTTGACGCTGAGGGCAATGTGCTTGTTAAGGCTAACATTTCGACTCCGAAGCATGGAGACGCGGATTTGTATGTGGCCGAGATGACGAAGACGATACGTGGTTTGATTTCGGACGTGACGAAGTTGAACCCTGAGGTGGTGTTTGCGGGCATAGGTCTTGGTGCGCCTAACGCGAATTACTATAAGGGTACGATTGAGTATGCCCCGAACTTGTCGTTCAAGGGGATAGTGCCTTTGGTGGATATGCTGAAGGCTCAGTTTCCGGACATGCCGAAGGTTATCATGACGAATGACGCGAATGCGGCTACGATGGGTGAGATGGTGTATGGGGGAGCACGGGGGATGAAGGAGTTCGTGATGTATACTCTTGGCACGGGCGTGGGCTCGGGCTTGGTGGTTGACGGGAAGCTGGTGTATGGTCATGATGGTTTCGCGGGTGAGTGTGGGCATACGATGTTGATACCTGGCGGTCGTATGTGCGGCTGTGGTATACGTGGTCACCTTGAGGCGTATTGCTCGGCGATAGGCATGAAGCGCACGGCGTTTGAGTTGCTTGCGGAGTATAATGACACGGAGAGCCTGCTTGCGGGGAAGTCGTTTGCGGAGCTTGAGAGCAAGGATATTTATGACGCGGCTGTGAAGGGTGACAGGATTGCGTTGATGGTGTTTGAGAAGACGGGTGACTACCTGGCGCAGGGGATTGCGAACACGATACACCATACGAGCCCTGAGGCGGTGTTCTTGTTTGGTGGTCCTACGGCGGCTGGTGATTTGATTTTCGAGCCTATAAGGAAGAATTTGGATAAGTATCTGCTGACGATTTTCAAGGGTAAGTGCAAGATCTTGCCGTCGTCGTTGAAGCGTGGTGATGCCGCTATTGTTGGCGCGTCGGCTTTGGTGATGGATTAGGAGGTCGGAAGCGACTGTAGAGGGGTATCCCCGCGGGGCGAATTTCACAGCCTTGGCGGGGATGCCTTGTTTTTTTAACGTGTGGTTGGGGGAGGGAATATTCACCGTTCGTGGCATTTTGCATATAGGAAAAGCGCGTTTCGTCAAATTAAAAGCGCGTTTCGTCAAAAATATGGGGGTGTAGGGTGTTTATTGTTGGCATAGTAGTTATTTTCACGTCAAGAAAACTAACGAAAGGCCATGATTGACTCTATTCTGTTCGTGTCGTTGACATTTATCATCATCCTGTTTTTGGTTGGTGTGTATGCGTATGTGTTGCAGGCGCGTATGGCGCGGTTGGATGACGCGTGTGATGACGCTATGCGTTTGTTGTCGATACAGATTAATTCTCGTTGGGTGGCGATGGAGAATTTGGCTCGGGAGTTGTTTAAGTTGTCGCCGTCGGATGGTGTGGCTCAGCAGGAGGCTATATGCGAGAAGCGGAAGTCGATACCTGACGCTCCGGAGTATGTGGAGAAGCAGGGTGAGGCGATAGAGCAGGTGTGCAAGGGGCTGGTGGCGGCGTGTGCGAATCACGCGTCGATGAAGTCGAGCGGTGAGTATGTGTCGTTGTCGCAGCGTGCGGAGGATTACAGGACTAATGTGAGCCGGTCGATGTCGGTGTATAATAACGCGGCGAGTAAGTTGAATGAGTTGTTGTCGCGCTGGCCGTCACGCCCGATAGCCCGGATGCTTGGTTTTCGGAGTCGGAAGACGATATAGGAGGGGGGG
>CAZPPW010000024.1:8834-24598 GCA_964588595.1 uncultured Marinilabiliaceae bacterium | reverse complement strand
ACGCCGTAAGGCGTGCCAAAACGAATAGCTGTACAGACGATGCCCCCATCGTCTCTACGCCGTAAGGCGTATGTAAACCCGTCGCCCCAAAACGTCTCACATCCCTCCCACCCCCAAAAAACACGTCTCTATCAAACACACCTCATGTCCCTAACCACCCTACGACGAGGCTGGGGCGGCTACGCCGCACCTCTCCTAACACTCGCCGCCCCCGTCATCGCCTCACAAGCCAGCTCCATGCTCGTCAACCTCGCCGACACTCTCATGGTGGGCTGGCTCGGCGACGTGCCACTGGCCGCCGTGTCATTCGCTGGCAACCTCTCCGTGCCCTTCATGTTCTTCGGCATAGGCGCAGCCGCCACAATCACACCCCTGGTAGGCCGTCGCCTCGGACGTGGACAGACAAGCGAATTAGGCCACGTCGTCGCCCATGCCAGGGCTTTCAACTGGCGCATCGTGGCACTACAACTGGTGCTGCTCACCGTGCTCGACTTCCTAATGCCCTACATGGGTCAACCCGCCGAGGTGGTCAAGATAGCACAATGGTATCTGCCAATATACACGGCTTCACTCATCGGCCAGCAGATGTTCGTATGCTCCAGAACTATCATCGAGGGACTACAAGACACCACCTCGCCCATGATAGTCGGCTTGGGCTGCAACGTGCTCAACATCGGCCTGAACTACCTCTTCATCTTCGGCATCGGTAGCTATGAGGGCATAGGTGTCTATGGCGCCGCCGTGAGCACACTGATATGCCGCACATTGATGTGGATCGTGATGGAAATCATCCTACGACGACGACTCCGCAAGTTGGGTGTCATGCCCCAAAGGTCACAAGGTCACAACATCACATCCCGCCTCTTCAAAATGGGTCTGCCCATGGGCTTGCAATCTATCATCGAGACCCTCGGCTTCGCCTTCGCAGGTATCATGATGGGATGGATCAGCACCGAGGCCATCGCCGCGCATCAGGTGGTCAACGCCTTCACAAGCACCACCTTCCTAATGGTCGGAGGCCTCGCCACAGCGATAACTATCAAAGTCTCACACAACACCGGGGCGGGCAACAAGCTCGACGCTCGTCGCTACGCCATAACAGGCATCACCATGGGCGCAGCCTTCATGTGCCTCACAGCCATCCTCTTCTATTTCACGCGCTACTCCCTGCCAGGACTGATAATCAACGGCGAGGAGGCATTGCGCATAGCTGCCGACCTGATGCTGATGGGTGCTATATTCCAAGTGTTCGACGGCATACAAGCGTCTGCCCTGGGTGCCTTGAGAGGATACGCCGACTTCAACTACCCCGCCCGCGTAGCCGCCATATCCTACGCCGCCACATGCTCCCCCGTGGGCTATATCTGCGCCTTTTGGCTGGGCATGGGCCCGTCAGGTATATGGTGCGGACTGATTGCCGGATTAGGCCTCGCGGCGATACTGCTACTGTTGCGCCTGCGCAAACGCTACTGGTCGTTCTGAGCGGGGCGTTGGTCGTTTTGTGAGCAGCAGATGGCAAAAAAGTGTTATCTTCGCACTGCTACAAAAATGGACTTCAGTAAGAACATACCGAGATATCTTGTCGAGAAGGGCAATCAGGTAAGGCTGGTGGTCTTCACTGCGATATTCTCCCTCGTCTTCATCAACCTCTTCCAACCATACGGCTCACGCGATTGGCTGAAAGGTGGCATCACGGAGACAAGGTATTTCTTGTTGTCCTCTCTCCTGGTGCTGATAGGCATGGTGGTGGTGAGCATCAGCCGTGTGATTTTCTACCACCATTGCGTATCCCTGAAACGCCCCGTAGCCCTATGGGCCTACCTGCTATGGATAGCAGCCGAGATTGTGGCTATCTCCTTCTCGTTCACCATCCTCGAGATTTTCGTATTCAAAGACCCACGTGAGATAACGCAGCTCATGAACATCTCGTTCCGCAACACGTCATGCATCCTGCTGCTGCCCTACGCCTTCTCTTGGCTATATTTCTCGTGGAGGGACAAGGACAAACGCCTTAAGGTCATCAACGACTACCGACAGGGCGCAGACGAGGGCGAGAACCTCGACACCAAGCAAATGGTGAACTTCTACGACAGCAGGGGCATACTGAAACTGGCTCTCAACGTGAACGACTTGCTATATATCAAGAGCTCCGAGAATTACCTGACTGTCCATTACATCGACGGCCAGAAGTTAGGCACGTCAATGATTCGCAGCACTTTCAAATCGATCGAGTCCGACATGAAGGAACGCGGCATCGTCCGTTGCCACCGCTCCTATATGGTGAACCGCCGTCACGTGAGGATTTTCGAGAAGAATAAGGACGGGTTTGTGGTGAAGCTCGATACCACCGCTCCCATATCAATCCCCGTGTCACAAAACTACTCAGAAGATGTTTTTGCGCTATTCGACCAGTAGGTTAATGGTCGTCACAATGGCGTTTCTTGCGTTGCTCTTGTTGTCGTGTGGCGGCAACGAAAGCAATCGTCATGCCGCAGTGAGCGTCTCCAACCCCGCCATGGGCTATTTCGTCTCACGTCTCCTGCCCGACACCGTCATGGTCAACGTCCTGATCCCACAAGGGGCCGACCACGACACCTATACCCCACGCCCAAGTCAGTTGGCAAGCCTCGGCAACTCCGCCACATACCTCGCATACGGCCCTCTCGAGTTTGAGATAACATGGCGTGAACGTCTCACCGACGCCGCCCCCTCAATGCAATGGCAAGATATGTCCAACGGCATAACATTGATAGGCGACAGCACCCACGGCATAGACCCACACTACTGGCTCTCCCCAAAGCAGGCAAAGCGCATGGCAGACAACATAGCCCATGCCACGAAAAACGTCTACCCCACCCTCTCCGGTTATGTGGACTCGGCCCTTGTGTCTCTCGAATCCGACATAGCCCACATAGACTCCCTAATGTCGTCCGTGGCAACTACCCACCCAGGCCTGACTTTCGTGATATACCACCCCGCCCTCGGCTATCTCGCACGCGACTACGGCATGCGCCAACTATCCGTGGCTCAAGAGGGCGTCTCCCCACAGCCAAGACGTTACGCCGAACTGGCCGACAGCGCACGAGAGGCCGGGGCACGTGTCTTCTTCATCCAGGCTGGCACAACCCCCGACAGGGTGCGCGCCACAGCCGAAGAGATAGGAGCCAAAGTGGTCAGCATAACACCCGAAGGTGGCAACTGGATGGCTACTATGACGGCGATAGCGGAGGCACTGCGTAGCAATGAATAAAGATGCTCTCTTGACGTTTCACGATGTGGCGGCAGGCTATGACTCCCGTCCTATCGTGGAACATGTGTCTCTCGAGGTCGACAAGCACACCCTGTTGTCTCTCGAAGGGCCTAACGGGAGCGGCAAAACGACGATAGTGAAAGTCATGCTGGGTCTGCTGCCCGCACTTCATGGCCACGTCATCCGACGACAAGGGCTAAGAGTTGGCTATATGCCGCAAGTGGTGGGTGCCGACTTGGAATTTCCCATTAGCGTCAGCGACGTGATTTTGATGGGCGAGCGTGACGGTCATCGACTTTTTGTTAGCCGCAACGCAAAGCGCAGACTTGCTGAACTTGTGGAGTTCGCACACCTGACAAGCGTGAAGGATTCTCCCATAGGCGAGATTTCAGGCGGACAACGGCAACGTGCCATGCTATGCCGCGCCCTTATGGGTCGCCCCGAATTGCTGATTCTCGATGAACCCGTGACGTATATGGATCGCGACGCCGAGGCCGGACTATACGACCTCCTCCCACACCTACGAGGCGAAATGGGCATAGTCCTTGTGACGCACGACCACGAGGCGGCAAAGCGTATCTCAACGCAGACTATAACCCTGCCAGGGAGGGCGCGATAAGGAAAGGCAATGGGAATACTCGAATACTCCTTTGGGCGCTACGCCCTCATGACTGTGGTGCTGCTGGCCATCCTTAGCGGCGTGGTCGGCACCTACATCGTCGTGCGTCGCATGGTATTCTCGGCCGGGGGCATCACTCATGCCAGTTTTGGTGGCATAGGCTTGGCCTATTGGGCAGGTTTCGACCCCACACTTGGGGCTTTGATTTTCGCAATAGCGACATCCTTGGGCATAAACGCCGCCACACAGCGCGGTGGCGTGCGTCCCGACAGCGCAATAGCCATGCTATGGTCTTTGGGTATGGCCATAGGTGTGATTTTCCTGAGCTTATCCCCAGGCTATGCGCCCAACCTTATGGGTTTCATGTTTGGCGATATCCTCGCCGTCAGCCTGCGCGATGTGCTGTGTAGCGGCATCGCGGCATTAACGTGTGTAGCCCTAACCGTCGTGTTCTACCGCCCCCTCCTCTATTCGTCCTTCGACGGCGAGTACGCCAAGTTAGCTGGCTGGCAACCCGCATTAGTGAGATTCGTGGCCGCCGTGATGGTGGCAGTGGCTATATCTTTGTCAATCAAGGCTGTTGGTATAATTCTGGTCTTGTCAGTTTTCTCCGTGCCACAAGCCATCGCCCTGATGTACACTAAGTCATTATGGCGAGTGATGCTCTTGTCGGGTGTGGTCGCGCTGATAGGGTGCGGAGCTGGTTTGTTGCTCTCTTTTTGGTTCGACTTGCCCTCAGGCGCAGTCATAACAGGCCTGCTTACTGTTATATTTATCGTCCTGCGCTTGATAAAACGAGGATGATACGCCGATGCGGTCAACGTGTGTCAAGCAGCAAGTCAAGGTATCGGGTGCGATCAAGCATAGTATTGACCCTCAATAGTTTACTCTTTGCTCTATATGTTCAACGGCGACTCTCTCAACTGGTGTAAATCATCAAGACGAGGCTGTCGCAGGGGGGTGTACTGATAAAAATATTCATCGCGTGTGTCGCATTATTGGAAAACTGCATATCTTTGCAGTGTACTATATGATTATAACACTAAGACAAGATGATAAATGTAACTAACCTGTCGTACCACTACCCTAATAGAAGGCAAATGGTGCTGAACGACTTCAGCCTGAGTCTGGAAGACGGGAGGGTCTACGGCCTGTTGGGTGAGAATGGCGTAGGCAAGACCACCTTGTTGGGACTGATGTGCGGATTGCTTCGGCCAAGCAAAGGTTCAGTGACGGTCGATGGCGTAGAGGCTATGCGTAGGGAGCCTTCAATATTGTCCAACTTGTTCTATGTGCCAGACGAGTTCAACCTGCCACGTGTAGCACTAAAGACATTCGTCAAAGTCCATGGCTCGTTCTACCCCAACTTTAGCATGGACGTGCTCCAGAAGTGCCTGAATGAGTTCGACATGACCAGCGAACCCGACAGACTCGACCAACTCTCCCTGGGGCAGCGCAAAAAGGTGATGCTGAGTTTCGCCATCGCCTCAGGCACTAAGACTCTCCTGATGGATGAACCATCTAATGGCCTGGACATCCCCAGCAAGGCCCAATTCCGCAAGGTCATGGCTTCCGCTATGACCGACGAGCGCATAATCGTCATATCAACTCACCAAGTGCACGACGTGGAGCAACTGCTCGACAACGTCGTGATAATCAACAACCATAATATCCTGTTGGATAAGTCGATAAGCGAGATAGCCGATGAATATGCGTTCCGAACGGTCGGACCAGCAGAAACCGTCGACGATATCCTATACTCCGAACCTTGTATAGGCGGCCTTAACATCATAGCTCGCCGCAGCAAGGACGACGACGAGACACAAGTCAATCTCGAAATGCTCTTTAACGCAACAACTAAAGGGCTGATTAAGTAGTACTCAAAACGCAACAATCATGAAGAAGATATTAAGCATAGCCATCACAGCGTGCTTGATGGCGTCAATGTTCACATCCTGCATCATAGAGAAGAGAAACGAGTGCCTCAACGAGAACCTCACGCATGCAAACTCTCTGACATTCAAGGTGAATGAGTTCGATGTGTTGGATGTCGATGGGGCGTGCAAAGTGATGTACACCCAAGGCGCGGCCGACACCGTTCGAGTGGAGGGAGAACCCCGCGACGTAGCGCAATTCGAATGGTCGCAAGAGGGCAACAAACTGACGATGGGCATGAAGAACAAAATCGCCGTCATCAACCTCTACAACCCCTCAAGTCAAGTCACCGTCTACATCTCTTCGACCACGTTGACCGACGTAGAGCTGTGCGGCGCGTCAGACCTCTACATGGATGAGCCAGTGAAGTTCGATAAACTTAGGCTCAAGTCCGACGGCGCGTCAACCATCGGACTCACGGATTTCACAGCCGAGAGCCTGAGAATCACGGCATCAGGGGCAAGCAACATGAAAATCAAAAAAGCAAATGTTGGCACGTTCGACCTCAACATGAGTGGTGCCGGCGATATCAACGCCAATGTGATTGGCGCAGAGAATGTCGACGCAAGGCTCGCCGGCGCCGCGGCTATGGATATGAACCTGACAGAGTGTGGCGACGTGAACGTTGAAGTGTCTGGCGCTGGCAGCGTGACGCTGTCGGGCGACGCACGCTCTATAAGCAAAAGCAAATCGGGCGCGGCATCTATCGACATTGACGACCTTAAGATAACAAAGTAACAATGGGAACTTTTTCTTTTCATAGGCTGCTCTTGACGATGCGATACATGGGCTGCGTGTCTTGGATGCGCAACCTGATGGCATCGGGCATCATGTTCGCCGTGGCACTGGTGATTTTCATGTGCACCAACTACGAGAGCGACTACCTGAACGACGTCGTGAGCTTCCTGCTCTTCATCCCCTACACGCTGGCAATATACTGCTACATGACCTCCTGCTTCGCCAATATGATTACCGGTTCCAAGTCGAAGAAGGACGACTACGTCTCCCAGCTTCTTCTGCTGCCATCGTCAAATATCGAGAAGTTCATATCAGCACTGATCATGAACGTGGCATTGCCAACTTTCTTGTGCGCCGCGGCGTTCCACTTGGCTGGTCTTATAGCCTTGCCAGAGGTTTTCGGCACTTTGGTAAGAAAAGGCGGCCTCGTGGCTATCTACGCTTTCGCATCAGGCATCGATGTCGACATGTTCGGCAGTTTTGATGGAAACACAAGTTTAGCCACTACTGGAGTCAAAATCTCGTTATATATCTTCCCATTCTTCATCTCTGCGATATATATGCTCGGCGGCATGTTGTTCTGCCGGGCCAAGTGGCTGCTCACCACCCTGTCAATGCTCCTAATCCACACAATAACAGCGCATGCCGTGGTAGCATTCTTAAGCACAGTCGATTTCAACGTCTACACTCTGAACATCGTGGCGTGCACATGGTGGCCCGTGGCTGTCGAGTCTGTTGTCATAGTAGCCTTCGTCTGGCTGTCGTATCGGTTGTTCAAACGCAGGCAGACGGCCAACGGGGCGTTCTTTAATGTGTAAGGCCCATGGTGACGTTTAATTCAGACAGAGCAATATTCCTTCAGATGGCAGACAGATTGTGCGACGAGATCCTGATAGGCACATACGGCGAGGGCGACCGCGTGCCAAGTGTGCGAGACTATGCCATAAGCCTCGAAGTGAACACCAATACCGCCGTCAAAACCTACGAGCATCTTGGCCGCGAAGGCATAATCTTCAACAAACGAGGCGTCGGCTACTTCGTCTCCGAGGGCGCCAAAGAGAAGATTATGGAGGAACGCAGAAATGATTTCTTCTCCCGCACGCTGCCAGAGATATTGCGCCAAATGCGCCTCCTCGGAGTGCAAATTAACGAGGTCACAGAGCACCTCACGGAGCTATCCACGGCACCAAAGGAGCAATAACGACATAAAGAGCATATAATTAAGAAAACAAAACTATAATCAAACAAAGAAAAGATTACCATCCCAACGCTCAGTCTTATCAAAGAAGCAATAATTACTACTTTGTGCCATTTTCAACGGCACGCAGAGACTCATGGGGCAGTAATAAGTGCGTGATAGACACAACATTTTGGCGTTTCGGGCATAATAATTAACTTTGCGTTGTTCATATAGGCGTTAGCAACGTTGATAGGGGACCCAGGTCCCCTATTTTAGTATAGCAAAACCCTCAACTGTAATGATCAAAAAGGAGCAAGTGCTTGCTGCTGTGGCCGACAAGATCGCGGCCGACGGTAATTTCATTGTCGAGCTGACCATCTCGGCCGACAATGAGATACGACTCGTGGTGGACAGTGAGAAGGGCATCCCCATCTCCTATTGCGAGGAACTCGACGCTCTCATTGAGACTGCCCTCGACAGGGATGTCGAAGACTACGCCCTCGAGGTGTCATCGGCTGGTATAGGCGCAGAGCTGAAGGTGACCGGGCAGTTCCGAAAGAACATAGGCAACAAGGTCGAAGTGACTATGCCCAATGGCGCATGGATTCGCGGCATACTTGTTGACACCGACGACGAGGGTTTCGACATTGAGACCGAGGAGAAACGTAAGGTGGAAGGTCAGAAGAAGAAACAGGTCTTCACCACCGTGACGCACTATCTGCGGTCCGAAGTCAAGATGGTACGCGACATTGTGGAGTTCTAATCTCCCGCAGTGTCACGGACAAATGAGAGTATTAAGAAATAAAGAGTAGATAATCTTCTTAAAGACAAGAGGTTGTAATGGAAAATAACAATCTGATCGATACTTTTGCTGAGTTCAAAGAGCTCAAGAACATCGACAGGGCGACGATGGTGCGCATCCTCGAGGAGGCGTTCCGCGGTGTCTTGGTTAAGCAGTATGGCACGGACTCGAACTTCAACATCATCATCAACGCCGACAAGGGCGACTTCGAGATATGGCGCAGCCGTACAGTCGTCGAGGATGGGCAAGTTGACGATGACAACCTCCAGATAAGCCTGAGCGACGCAAAGAAGATAGATGCCGACTTTGAGGTCGGCGAGGAAGTGACGGACGAGGTTAAACTCAAGGATTTCGGCCGCCGCTCAATTCTCAGCCTCAAGCAGAACCTCGCAGGCCTCGTGATGGAGCTCGAGAAGGACGTGCTATTCAACAAGTACAAAGAGAAGATTGGTCAAATCATCACCGGCGAGGTATACCAGGTATGGAAACGCGAGGCGTTGGTTCGCGACGACGATGGCAACGACCTCATATTGCCCAAGACCGAGCAGATCCCAGCCGACTACTTCCGCAAGGGCGACACTGTTCGCGCCGTGGTATCGCGCGTAGAGTTCAAGAACAACAACCCACTCATCATCTTGTCGCGCATATCCCCCGTATTCCTCGAGAGGCTCTTCGAGAACGAAGTGCCAGAGGTGTTCGACGGCCTCATCACAATCCACAAGATTGTCCGTATGCCAGGCGAGCGTGCCAAGGTGGCCGTAGAGTCCTACGACGACCGTATCGACCCCGTAGGCGCATGCGTCGGCATGAAGGGCTCACGTATTCACTCCATCGTGAGGGAGCTGCGCAACGAGAACATCGACGTCATCAACTACACGAGCAACATTCAGCTCTACATACAGAGGGCTCTGAGTCCTGCCAAGATTAACAGGATCCAGGTGGACAACGAGAACCGCCGCGCCGAGGTATATCTCGACGCCGAGGAGGTCTCAATGGCTATCGGCAAGGGCGGTAGCAACATCAAACTTGCTATACAGCTTACCGGTTATAACATCGACGTGTTCCGCGAGCAGGCAGAGACAGTCGACGATGTACGCTTGGAGGAGTTCTCCGACGAGATCGAGCCATGGGTAATCGACGTGCTCAAGGAGATAGGTTGCGACACGGCACGCTCCGTCATAGATCTTGGCTACGACGAACTCGTGAAGCGCACCGACCTCGAGGACGAGACAATCAAGAATGTGCTCGCCATCCTCAAGGCTGAGTTCGAATGATTGCCATAGCCATTGCGGTGAAGCCGAAAGGCCAGGACCTCTAACCATTAGGGCTTCGCTGCAAAACCAATCCAGCCGACGTGGCTCGCAGGGCATGCGTCGGGTCATTGTAAAACAGAAATAAAGAAGAGGAGAGATAGATTTATATGGCAGGAGGAATAAGAATTTCCAAATTTGCAACGGAGTCCGGTGTAGGGGTAACAACCATCATTGAAACTCTCAAGAAGTTCGGCGTGACCGAGGAGTTGAACAACAACTCGAAGATATCAGAGGAGATGTATGACCGCCTGGCGAAAGAGTTCAAACTCGACCGCCAGGTGAAGAACGAGTCGGAGAAGATTGTCATCACAACGAAGGGAAACAAGGACAAGGACTCGGTAGCGATAAGCAACGAGGGCATCGTGTCGGCCATCGAGGAGAAGACAGAGCCTGTGGCCGTCAAAGGACCTAAGGTTTTGGGCAAAGTCGACCTCAGCGCATTCCAGCATGGCGGCAGACCGAAACCACAACCTGCCCCCAAAGTAGAGCCGAAGGCGGAGGTTAAGGCCGAACCCAAAGCGGAGCCTAAACCAGAACCTAAGCCCGAGCATAAACCCGAGCATAAGCCAGTCGAGCCAAAGGCTGAGCAACCCAAACCAGCAGAAGCGCAGCCTGTACAGACCGAGCCTAAGCCAGAACAGCCTAAGCCAGCCGAACCCGCCAAAGAACAACCCGCGCCAGCCGAACAGCCCAAGGCAGAGCCCGCCCCACAGCCAGCACCTGCGGCAAAGACAACCGAGCAGCCTGCACCTGCAACCGAAGGCAACAAGGAGGACGATGTGTTCCGCATCAACGACAAGCCGAAGTTGACAGGCCCCGTCGTGCTGGGCAAGATAGAACTGCCCGTCGACAAGGCCGGACGCGACCATAACAACAAGAAGAAGAGGCAGCGCATACAAGGAGGCAAGGAGAAGGTCGATGTGTCGTCACCTGCCACGATAAGCCAAGTAAACTCCACCCTCAACAAGGAGCGCAACAAGCAACGCCAGCAGCAGAAACAGCAACAGCAGGCGCAGCAACAGCAGCAGAACCGCAAGGATAAGCAACGCAACAAGAAGGCACAGAACCAAACCGCCGCTCCCGCAAAGGAGGCAAGCGACGAGGATGTACAGAAGCAGGTCAAGGAGACCTTGGCACGTCTGACTGCCAAGGGTCATAAGACTACCACTTCAAAGCACAACCGCGAAAAGCGCGAGGCGGTGCGTCAACGTCAGGAGGAGGAGGCCGAGAGGCTTGAGCAAGAAAAGAAAGTGCTCAAAGTGACGGAGTTCGTCACAGCCTCAGAGCTCGCCACGATGATGAACGTGCCAGTCAACAAGGTCATAGCCACGTTCATGTCGTTGGGCATGTTCGTGTCAATCAACCAGAGGCTCGATGCCGAGTCACTGTCTCTCGTGGCAGAGGAGTTCGGCTTCAAGGTCGAGTTCCTGAGCGTCGAGAAGGCACATGAGGTCGAAGAGGAGGAGGACGATGAGAGCATGCTCGAAGAGCGTCCACCCATCGTCACAGTCATGGGTCACGTAGACCACGGCAAGACCTCCTTGTTGGACTACATACGCAACACCAACGTCATCCAGGGCGAGGCAGGCGGCATAACCCAGCACATTGGCGCATATAGCGTCACGCTGGATAACGGCCGCAAGATAACCTTCCTCGACACCCCTGGTCACGAGGCCTTCACCGCCATGCGTGCACGTGGCGCACAAGTCACAGACGTGGCAATTATCATCGTGGCAGCCGACGATAGCGTGATGCCACAGACCATCGAGGCCATCAACCACGCATCGGCCGCTGGCGTGCCTATCGTGTTCGCCATAAACAAGATCGATAAGCCAGGGGCTAACCCCGACAAGATACGCGAGGCTTTGGCCAACATGAACTACCTCGTCGAGGAGTGGGGCGGCCAATATCAATGCCAAGAGATAAGCGCGAAGAAGGGCATCAACGTCGACAAGTTGTTGGAGAAGGTGCTTCTCGTGGCCGATCTTCAGGAGCTGAAGGCTAACCCGAACCGTCATGCCACGGGCAACGTCATAGAGAGCTCACTCGACAAGGGCCGCGGCTATGTGGCCACAGTCTTGGTGCGCAATGGCACGTTGCGTCCGGGCGACATGATGGTGTGCGGCTCGAACTATGGCCGTGTGAAGGCGATGTTCAACGAGCGTAACCAAAAGGTCAACGAGGCCGCCCCGTCAACTCCTGTATTGGTGCTCGGCCTTAACGGCGCGCCTCAGGCAGGCGAGAAGTTCAACGTCTTTGAGGACGAGAAGGAGGCCAAGGAGGTCGCCAATAAGCGTGACCAGCTGCAACGTGAGTTCAGCATGCGCGCCACGCCACACATCACTCTCGACGAGATCGGCCGCCGCATAGCGTTGGGCAACTTCCAAGAGCTGAACGTCATCGTGAAAGGCGATGTGGACGGCTCAGTCGAGGCATTGTCCGACTCACTCATCAAGCTGTCGACAGAGGAGATTCGCGTCAACGTGATCCACAAAGCCGTGGGTCAGATATCCGAGAGCGATATCCTGCTTGCCACGGCATCCAACGCTGTCATCATCGGCTTCCAAGTGCGTCCCTCAGCGGCAGCAAGGAAACTGGCCGAGAAGGAGAAGATCGATATTCGCCTCTACTCTATAATCTACGACGCTATCGAAGAGCTCAAGAGCGCAATGGAGGGCATGCTTTCGCCCGAGATACGCGAGCAAGTCACGGGCAACCTTGAGGTGCGTGAGACTTTCAAGATCTCAAAGGTTGGCACCATCGCCGGCTGTATAGTGAACGATGGCAAGGTGAAGAGCAAGAGCAAAGTGAGGATTATACGCGACGGTATCGTGGTACACTCCGGCGAGTTGGAGAGCCTAAAGAGGTTCAAGGACGACGCCAAGGAGGTCGTAGCAGGCCTCGAGTGTGGTCTGAACGTGAAGGGCTACAACGACATCCAAGTGGGCGATATCATCGAGGCCTACGAGGAGATAGAGGTGGCTCGCAAACTGTCATAACAGTAATTTTAGCTACGCATAATGGGGCGGCAGAGTGGGATAAGCTCTACCGCCCCTTACTTTTACAGAATGAGCGAGAATAAGAGTGGCTGGCGTTGGGTGCCAAGCCTATACGTGTTTCAGGGCGTGCCGAGCTGCCTTGTGATGACTACATCGTCGTTGATGTATTCCGACATGGGCATCAGCTTGTCGTCAATAGCGTTTTGGACGAGTGCGGTGAGCCTGCCATGGTCGTTGAAGCCGTTGTGGGCACCATTGGTGGAGAGGTATGGGACGAAGCGCGAGTGGGTGCGCACGACGCAACTGGTGCTGGTAGTGGCATTCCTACTGTTAGGGTTGTCGATGGTTACGGGAGGGTTCTTCGGTTTGTCACTTGCTTTGATGTTCGCGATAGCTATGGCATCGTCGCTGCATGATATAGCGTGCGACGGCTATTACATGATGGCGTTGGATGAGCGTGGGCAGTCGTTTTTTGTGGGCATCAGGTCCACATTCTATAGGGTCGCGATGGTGCTGACTACGGGCATGGTGCCATTGCTGGCAGGCAAGTGGGGCGGCGGTGCTGGCAGTGGTGAAGGGTGGATGATGGCGATAGGGTGCGCGGGTGTGCTGCTTGCTGTCATGGCGATATTATGCAGGGTCGGGATGCCACGTGTGACGGAGGTGCGTGGTCGTCAAGATGACGGGTTGAAGATATTTGTCAGGGCGTTACGGTCGTTCTTCACGCACAAGGGTGCTGTGGCGGCTGTGACGTTTTTTTTCGTGTATAGGCTTGGCGAGGCGGTGCTGAGTAAGGCTGTCCTGCCGTTCCTGAATACGGATCGAGCCGCTGGTGGACTGGGAATAAGCGTGGAGAGTTGTGGCGTGGTGTATGGCACGTTTGGCGTGTTGGCGTTGGTGGCGGGAGGCGTGCTTGGTGGCATCATGGCATCGCGGTGGGGATTGAGGAGGGTGCTGTGGCCTATGATAGTGATGATGAACGTACCAAACTTGGGCTATGTAGCACTGGCGTATTTCATGCCCGACGGTGGTAGCTGGTGGGTCACGGCTGCCGTCATGACGGAACAGTTTGGCTATGGTTTAGGATTCACCGCCTATATGCTGGTGATGTTGAAGTATGTGGGCGAGGCGGAATATAAGGCTGCTGAGTACGCCATAGGCACGTCTATTATGTCCTTGGGACTCATATTGCCTGGCATGTTGGCAGGTGTGCTGATGGGCGAGATGGGATGGTCATTCGTAACCTTATTTATCGTCGCTTGCGTCGCCACTCTGCCCGGTGTCATAGCCGCCACCTTCTTGAACCTCAACGACAAAGCCGCCTAAGCCACACCCCAAGGAAGTAACAGCCAGCCGTAAAGACGTTGCCTGGAACGTCTCACATACTCCCTAACCCACAGTGCCCTCACCGTCGTCACCCACGGTCGGACTATATGGATGTTCCGTGTGTTACTTAATGTTTTGGGCTTAGGTTTGTGGTTGTGTTGGAAATGTGTAACTTTGCGTGCTGAAATAGAGGATGGTTCCGTAGCTCAGCTGGATAGAGCAACAGCCTTCTAAGCTGTGGGTCTTGGGTTCGAATCCCAACGGAATCACATGAGGGGCGTCTGGCACAGGTGGTCGGACGCCATTTTTATTATCAATAACACGGAAAGCGATGGCACAAGTGGTAAGCGCATCAGAGTTGCAGGACTCGGCCGATGTGTATGACGAGGAGCGGACAAACCGCATAGCGGGATATTATACGGGCATTATAGGCGCGTTGGGCGAGGATGTGAGCCGTGAGGGGTTAGTGAAGACACCAGAGCGCGCCGCCAAGGCGATGCAATATTTGGTGAAAGGCTATGCAGAAGACCCCGAGGCTATATTGCGTCAGGCGATGTTCAAAGAGCCATATCAGCAGATGGTTGTGGTGAAGGATATAGAGCTCTATTCGCTATGCGAGCATCATTTACTGCCGTTTTTCGGCAAGGCGCATGTGGGTTATATCCCTCGAAATTATATCACTGGCCTGTCTAAGTTGCCAAGGGTGGTGGACGCCTTTGCCCGTCGGTTGCAAGTTCAGGAACGTCTGACGACACAAATTAAGGAGTGCATCCAGAATACGTTGAACCCACTCGGCGTAGCGGTTGTTATTGAGGCTCAACACATGTGCATGCAGATGCGTGGCGTGCAGAAACAAAACGCCGTGACTACTACCTCCGATTTCACAGGCGCCTTTATGAACAGCACCGCCACCCGCGAGGAGTTCTTCAATATCATCGGCCGCAGAATGCACTAAAGCTCCCTGCACACCAAAAGAAGCAATAGGTCAAACCCACGCAGTATAGACGACACCTGCATCGTCTATACTGCGTGGGTTACTCGTAATACGCATTCGCGTTAGGGGAGACAAAACCCCACCTCCACCCCACCCCTTCCACACAAAAAATCGCCCCTTTCGCCGCTTTCATACACCAAACCCCCGACTTCATACATTCCCCATCCCACACCTCACGCCCATACCATACCTTTGCCCATGTCGAACGACAAGAACTAATAACAAACAACCATGAAGAAGCTCATCCTCTCGCTCATGATGGCTGCAGCAGTCACCACGGCAACATTCGCTCAACCCACCTCCACCAACAACAAGGTGGAATCCACCGTCAAGGAAGCCGCACAGAAGGCGCAGGACGCCCCCTCCGGCACAGTCTTCGGCATCGTCGAGAACACCAACGACCACGTCACCATCAGCACGCCACTCGGCAACTACACCCTCGACAAGAACCCCGACGGCAGCGTCTCCTTCCTCGGCATGACCGCCAAACTCGTATCGGCCAAGAAGGGCGTCTACAAGATCAAGTCCTCCATCGGCAACTTCACCATCAACACCCGCAACGCCACAATCACCAAAGATTAGGCCACAACGCGAGGAGAGCATCTCCC
>CAZPPW010000024.1:0-8734 GCA_964588595.1 uncultured Marinilabiliaceae bacterium | reverse complement strand
CCCGCAACGCCACAATCACCAAAGATTAGGCCACAACGCGAGGAGAGCATCTCCCTCTCCCCTCCTTCCGACGCTAAAACTCCCACTAAACTCCTACCAAACTCCTACAACGATTATTCAAAGAAGCATAAACGAAGCATACTTGAAGCATCACGACTCATTCCCGTTTCCTCGTGAGATTCCAAAAATTTCCCTCAACACCGATTTTTCACCAATTCCACACCCTTTCTGCAAATTTCCCCAACTCACCAGCCTCCCGCACCGCCCAGTTTTCAGAAGTGAGTGTGACGAATACCCCCACCTCACTTTTCCTTGAAGAATAGACAAAAAAACTCCACCGCAAACACACCGCCCCTCCACCGCCCACTCATCACTAATCTACCACAAAGCAACACAAAAAAAAGCAGGCGGCTGCCTCCCACCGAGGGAAGCAGCCGCCCTTATAATAACCTGTTTAGAGACGTTACTTCGTTGCGCTCTTCTTAGCCTTGCGAGCGATAATCTCGTATGCCACAGGCGTTGCGAGAAGCATAGAGCTGAAGGTGCCGACGAACATACCTATGAACATCGCGAAGACGAAGCCGCGGATAACCTCACCACCAAAGATGAAGATGACGAGAAGCGTCACAAGCGTCGTGGCCGATGTGTTCACCGTACGCATCAACGTGGAGTTCAATGCGTTGTTCATAACCTGGAGCGGGTCGGCCTTAGGCATCACGCTGAACGACTCACGTATACGGTCGAAGATGACCACCGTGTTGTTGATAGAGTAACCGACAATGGTCAGGATGGCCGCCACGAACGACTGGTCAACCTCCATCGAGAACGGCATCACAGAGTAGAAGAGCGAGAACGTGCCGAGGGTGAAGATGACATCGTGGGTAAGACCCAAGACTGCCGCAGCACCATAGGCCACCTTGCGGAATCGTGCGAAGATATAGAGGAACATCACGATGAGGGAGAGGACGATACAGTAAACCGCCTTCTCGGTCATATCCGACGCCATCGTAGGACCTACCTTCTGCGAGCTCATGCGATAGTCGGAGAGGAAAGTATCCTTGTCCACATTCTCTGGGAGGAACGACTTGACGCCATTGTAGAGACGCTGCTCAATGTCGTGCGCGCCCTCGGCGGAGTTGTTCTCAACACCATAGTTGGTGGCGATGCGCACCTGATTGTCGTTGCCGTAAGTCTTGACCTCAATGTTAGCACCATCGAAAGCGGTGAAGAGGGAGCTCTGAACCTCGGCCGACGATACAGGTTGCTCAAAGCGTACCACGAAGATCTGACCACCCGTGAAGTCGATACCCTTGGCAAGGCCGCGTATGGCGAGCGAGCCGATGCATACGAGCATCACCACGGTGTAGACAATGTAGTAGGCCTTGCGCTTGCCCATGAAGTCGATATTGACATTCTGGAGGAAGCTCTCGGTGAAGTTGGTGCTGAAGCGCATCTTTTCGTCCTTCTTAGCGAGACGCTCAATGATGATACGGCTCAAGAACACGGCTGTGAAGAACGAGCAGACGATACCAATCATAAGGGTCGTGGCGAAGCCGCGGATAGGGCCAGTACCGAAGGTGAAGAGGATGACGGCCGTGAGGAATGTGGTAAGGTTGGAGTCCACAATCGCCGACATGGCGTTAGAGTAGCCCGCCTGGATGGCATTCTGCAATGAGTGGCCGCTGCGAAGCTCCTCCTTGATACGCTCGTAGGTGATGACGTTGGCATCGACCGCCATACCAATGGTGAGGACGATACCGGCGATACCTGGCAATGTCAGCACTGCGCCAAACGAGGCGAGGACACCGACAATGAAGAAGAGGTTGCACACGAGAGCAAAGTCGGCAGTCAGACCAGCCTTAGCGCCGTAGAAGATGACCATGTAGAGGAGGACGGCGATGAAGGCGATGAGGAACGACCACAAACCAGCCTCGATGGCCTCCTGGCCCAGCGAAGGACCTACCACGGTATCCTCGACGATAGTCGCGGGAGCAGGGAGCTTACCGCTCTTGAGGACGTTGGCAAGGTCTTGCGCCTCCTCGGTGGTGAAGTTGCCTGTGATTTGGCTGTTGCCGCCCGAAATCTCGTTCTGCACTGTAGGGTAGCTATACACGAAGCCGTCGAGCACGATGGCTATGGAGCGGCCGATGTTAGCCTTGGTGAGCTGCGCCCATTTGCGTGCGCCCTCGCTGTTCATGCTCATCGACACCTCATATTGCGCGCCGCCGTTCTGGCTGACCTGCGAGCGTGCGTTGGTGATGACGTCACCCTCGAGAGGGGCACGGCCAGAGTTGCTGGTCTGCTTGATTGCCACGAGCTCATAGAGCTGCTCACGCGGGTTGCACTGTATGCCGTAGCGCATAGCCTCCTCGCCCTTGATAGGCTTGACGCCCCAAAGGAGGCGGAGGTCGTGGGGAAGCACACGGCGCACCTTGTCGGAAGCAAGGAGCTCCTCCACCTTGTCGCGGTTCTTAGCGAAGGTGAAGCCGATGAGAGGGCTGTTGCCAGCCTGAATGGGGAGGAGGTATGTGAAGAGGCTCTCCACGTGTGCCTGCTGCGCGAGGGTGTCTTGCTGCGCCTCGTCGCCAAGGAGGGCAAGCGCGCTGGAGTCGGCAGCGGCGGTCTCGGCCTGGGCTACAGCCTTGGTGGTGTCAGCCTCAACGACGACGCGGGTAGCGGCATCTGCCTCAGCGAGCTTAGAGAGGATCTCATTGTTGGTATATGTCTCCCAGAACTCAAGGCTTGCGGTGCCTTGGAGGAGCTTGCGCACACGCTGTGGGTCGGTGACGCCAGGGAGCTCAATCATGACACGCCCCTTCTTCTCGAGCTCCTGGATGTTAGGCTGCGCCACACCGAAGCGGTCGATACGGGTACGGAGCACGTTGAACGCGTTCTGTATCGCGCCATCGGCCTCCTCGCGGATAACGTCGACAACCTGGCTGTTAGACATGCTCAGGTCGATACGGTCCTTCAGGTCGACTGTGGCGAAGATGGTAGCCAACTGACCGTTAGGGCTGAGCTTGGAGAACTCGTCGGCAAAGAGTGTGATGAAGTCGGATGTGCTGGTCTTCTCACGCTCCACGGCATTGTCTACCGCCTGGTTGAAAATAGGGTCTGTGTTATGGCCGGAGAGTGCTTTGACAACGTCGGAGACTTTGACCTCGAGGATGAGGTTCATGCCGCCCTTAAGGTCAAGGCCGAAGTTAATCTCCTTGCTTTTGCACTCCATGTAGGTGTACTTCTTGATCCATACGAAGTTGTACACCGGCTCGTTTGCTATGGAATCGAGGTAGGCAGACTCTTTCTTGATGTCGCCCGCTGCGAACTCCTTGGCGTCGCTTTCTACCTTCTTGGTGAAGAAAGTGAAGGACAATTGGTACAGACACACGAGCGCCAGGAGGATGGCGAATGTCCGTACAGCTCCTTTGTTCTGCATTGTTAGATTAGATTTGTATGTGAAGCTATTTATTTCGCTAATAAACACGCAAAGATATTAAAACTATTTAGTAATGGCAACGTGTGCGCCCCTTACTTGTTCATCTCGCGCCACAGAATGTCTTTGAGCCGCTGTATGCCCAGGCCCGTATGACTTGAGAACACGACAGACGGTATGTCTTTGGGCAACTGCGCCTCTATCTTCTGGCGGTCCTCATCGGTCACGAGGTCGGCCTTCGACACCGCCAGCACGCGGCTCTTGTCCAGCAGTTGCGGGTTATAGCGCCTCAACTCGTCGAGGAGGATGTTGTATGCCGCTATTATATCCTCCGAGTCGGCAGGCACGAGGAACAGGAGTATCGAGTTGCGCTCTATATGCCTCAGGAACCTCAGTCCGAGGCCCTTGCCCTCTGCCGCGCCCTCGATAATGCCTGGTATATCGGCCATGCAGAAGGAGTGCCCGTCGTGATAGGAGACGATGCCCAGATTTGGCACGAGGGTCGTGAAGGGATAGTCCGCAATCTCGGGCTTAGCGGCCGACACCACCGACAGCAGTGTCGACTTGCCCGCGTTGGGGAACCCCACGAGACCCACGTCGGCCAGCACCTTCAACTCGAACACGGCGGTCAGCTCCACGCCCTCCTCGCCCGGCTGGGCGAAGCGCGGTGTCTGGAACGTGGATGTGCGGAAGTGCCAGTTGCCCTGACCTCCGCGTCCTCCCTTGGCGAGAATCTTCTCCTCGCCATCCTCGGTTATCTCGAACAGCTCCTCGCCCGTATCGGCGTTGCGCACCACCGTGCCAAGGGGTACTATTATGACCTGGTCTTTGCCGTCGCGGCCGAAAGCCCGTTCACGACCGCCCTGCTCACCGTCCTCGGCGAAGACGTGGCGTGCGAACTTCAGGTGGATGAGCGTCCAATGTTGCGCGCTGCCACGCACTATGACGTGACCGCCACGCCCGCCATCGCCGCCATCGGGGCCGCCCTTCTCTATATATTTCACGTGACGCAGATGCGCCGAGCCGGGGCCACCGTGACCCGAACGGCAGTAAATTTTCACAAAGTCTACGAAGTTGGAAGCCACGGTATTGGGGTATAATAAGGTTGTTGTTTAGTGGTCAAACTGAAACCCTGTCGCCCCGACCCGCAATGACTGGGCGTGGGGGCGGCAGGGCATGTTTTATTGTGCGTGTCGCGAGATTACTTCTTGGACTCTACGGCAGCCTTGATGTCGCCGAAGATAGCGTTGATGTCGCCTACACCCTTGATGTTGACGGCCACGCCCTCTTTCTTGTAGAAGTCGAGCACGGGCTTGGTCTGGCTCTCGTAGGTGGCGAGGCGCTTGGCTATGGTCTCCTCGTTGTCGTCGGAGCGGCCGCTTGTCTTGCCACGCTCGATGAGGCGCTTCATAAGCTCATCGTTGGGCACCTCGAGGTTGAGGCAGACGTTTATCTTGGTCTTATAGGTGACGAGTAGGTCGCGGAGCGCCTCAGCCTGGGCGACGGTACGTGGGAAACCGTCGAAGATGACGCCGTTGACCTTGCCCATCTTGTCGAGATAGGAGTCGATCATGCCAACGATGACCTCGTCTGGCACGAGCTCACCCTTGTCGATATAGCTCTTGGCGAGTGCGCCGAGCTCTGTGTTGGTGCTTATTTCCTTGCGGAGAAGGTCGCCAGTGGAGATGTGAGCGAGGTTATACTCTTTGATGAGGTTCTCGCTCTGAGTGCCCTTGCCAGATCCTGGGGGGCCGAAGATGACGATATTGAGCATTTTCTTGAGAAAATATTGTGTGGTTTTTATTTGCTTACGAGAGTCATAATCTCTGGCATATTGCGGCCGTAGCCGTCGTAGTCGAGACCATAGCCCACGATAAAGTCGTTAGGGATCTCGAGGCCGATATAGTCGGGCTTGGTGGGCAGTTGGCAGCTTGCGGGCTTGAAGAGCATCGTCGCCACGCGCACATCGGCTGCTCCCTTGTCTTTGCACTGCTGTATGAGGCTCTTGATGGTGACGCCCGTATCGACAATATCCTCGATCAGGACGACTGTGCGGCCTGTGAGATCCTCGTTGAGCCCTATGAGCTGCTTCACGACACCGGTAGACTGCGTGCCGCTGTATGAGGCGAATTTGACGAATGATATGCGTGAGGGGATGTTGACAAGCTTCATGAGGTCGGCGGCGAACATGAACGCACCGTTGAGGATGCAGAGGAACAGTGGGTCGCGGCCGTTGAGGTCGGCATTTATGGCATCCGCCACATTGCGAACGGCTGCCTGGATCTGCTGTTCGGGATAGGAGGTCTCGAACGTCTTGTCGAGTATGGTGACTCTTGCCATTTGTGCCTACAAGAAAGTGAAGTTAAAGAGTTTGGCTTGGGGGCGTGCCGCGTGCGACAGCCACCTAACAAACGGCAAAAGTAGATAATTTATTTCGTAGCCGCTAAAAATCGATTGCAATAAATAACTTTACGCACTCAAAAAACCGATAACACGACATACGGAATGAAACCAGTAGTTAGCATCATCATGGGCTCGACGTCCGACCTTCCAGTGATGGAGAAGGCGCTCAACTTCCTCGAGCAGCAGGAGATCCCCTTTGAGGTCAACGCCCTCTCGGCGCACCGCACGCCTCACCAGGTGTTGTCCTTTGCCGAGGGCGCACGAGAGAGGGGCATCAAGGTAATCATAGCCGCGGCGGGCGGTGCGGCACATCTGCCAGGCGTCATAGCTGCCGCCACGACATTGCCCGTCATAGGCGTGCCCATCAAGGCGTCGATATCCATGGATGGCTGGGACTCCATGCTCAGCATGATACAGATGCCCCCGGGCATACCGGTAGCCACGGTGGGGCTTGACGCATCGCAGAACGCCGCCATATTGGCGTTGCAGATATTGGCTGTGGGCGACGAAGAGGCGGCCAAGAAGATTGCGGACTATAAGGCCGGGCTGGAGAAGAAGATAGAGAAGGCCAACAAGGAGCTTGCCGCCAAGAAAGATTGGAAATTCAAGACCAATTAGGCGAGCGGAATAGGCATAAAAGCGAGACGGCGGGGCTGTGGTGGCTCCGCCGTTATTTGTTTATGGGTCAGTCTTGCGTGTTGGGGTCGATGTTGTGCGTGGAGAGGATATGGCGCAGTCGTCCTATCTCGCGGTTCAGGTCGGCTATCTGCGCCTCTTTGCGGTCGAGGGTCTCCTCGAGGAAGCGTATGCGCATGATGGAGTCGAGGGGTGGCTCGTCGTCGGGCATGTCGGGTTGGTCGGGGTTATCGCGCCTTGCATTCCACTGCTCCATTTTTATTTTGAACTGTCGGAGCTTTTCGTGCATGCGTTCCCGCTCTTCGTCGTCCATGTTTCTTAGGGGAGGCATGCCTCCATTGGCGGCGAAGGGGGAGGGGTTGGCATCGGCGAAGGGGCTTGAGCGTTTGAAGGGTTGCCCCTTGCCGGTCATGATCCATTGAGTAGAGACCCCGAAAGTATTTACGATATTTACGAGGGTGGTGTATTTGGGTGTGGTTTTGCCTGAGCGGTAGTTGCGTATATTAGCCTCGTTCTCGTTGATTTTGAGGGCGAATACGGTATTCTTGCCGTCGCCACAGGTATTGACGAGGAAAGAGATACGGTCGGCAATATTTTCGTTCATAGTGAAAAAATATTCGAGAAATGTTTGCACGTCTCGAATATTATGACGAATATTGCGGACGTAACTGAGAATTGACAAATAAAGTTACGAAAAACAATGATAAAACGCTTGCAAAACGAGGGTGCACCGATAGGAAGTAGGCGGAGAATAGATTAGAAAAAAATACCTAAGCGATGAAAATGAACAAGTATCTGATGCTGTCATTGGTGATGACGGCGACGGGCGCATTGTGCGCTTGCGGTGATGACGAGGAAGAGGACGTCACGCCGGTGGTGGATGTGAGAGACCAGGCTGTGGGGGAGTATGAGGGAGAATGCACGTACAACATATACTGCGGAGGGACATTGTACACATGGGGTACAAGTGAAAAAGGTTCTGCCAATGTCACAAAGAACGGGTCTAACGCCATGTCAGTGGCGATTGATTCGGAGAGCATTGTCATCTCGAAGATAGCCGAGGCAAATAATGGTTTTGCTGGCGATATTGAGAGTGAGACGAAGACAAACGGGTATATCTGGGCAGGCTATAAGGGCATCTCACTTAGTGGCGAGGGTTCGACTACTGAGATGTATTCGGCTGCTTACTTTACTGAAAGTCAACAATTAGAGTTCTACATCTCGACGAGTGTAGAGGCTGCTTTTGAGCAAGATGACACAGAGGATGTGAAGGTTGCGACAATAGCATCCTTGACTAATCTGTCGGAAGAAGAAGTGGCGGCTAATTGGGGTAGCATGCAATATGTTTTAGGTTACAAGTTTATAAAGAAGTAAGGCTATGAGACTTAGATATATACTTATGGTTGTGGCGCTGCTTGCGCCAATCATGACGTTCGCAGGTGGTGGTGACTATATGCTACGCTCGGGGGATCCGAAGGTAGTGTGCGTCAAAGGGCTGGTGATGGGTTTGGAGTTTGACTACTCCGAGTGCCTAATTTGGGACATGAAGGAGGACAAGTTTTTCAGCATCGAGGACTACGTGAAGTTCCGTGGTGAGGACTGGCAACGAGACCTGCCCGAGGAGTTGAGAAAGGCGGAGGAAGCTTTTGTGGAGAAGTTCAACGACAAGAGCGACTATGCGTTGGTGAGTCCACAGGCCACGAGTGCGGACTACACCATGGTGTTCAAGCTCAATGAGTTTAGTTATGGTCGTAATGTCATCTGGTCGTCGAATCAGGCAGGCTGGGCGACAGGTGAGGTTATAATCCGAAATAAGGCGGGCGAGAAAGTGGCGGTCTATATGTTTACTAAGGCCTTGGGTGATTGCGGGGCTGGCGCAGGCATGTTTGAGGCTCGCAGGCAGAACAGCTATGAGGAAGTGGCGAAGAACATAGCCAAGAGACTTAATAAGTTGAAGTAGATAGACTTATCAATTTATGCCCCCTTGCGATGGAGAGTCGTGAGGGGGTGTTTTTGTGTGTGGGGGAGAGATTTTTGGGCAACGTTTTTACGGCTGACTGTTAGTGCGACCGTGGGTTAGGCACGCCTTCGGCGTAGAGACGATGTGGACATCGTCTGTACAACTGGGAGGGGCGACTGTGGGGTGCTCGGAGGGTAGGCACGCCTTGCGGCGTTGAGAGGGTGCGGGCGGGGGGATTTACATGAGTGGGTTGCCGTGGTGAGTTATGGGGTGATAGGGACGACAGTGGGTTGCTGACTGAT
>CAZPPW010000023.1:0-24606 GCA_964588595.1 uncultured Marinilabiliaceae bacterium | reverse complement strand
AAATATAGGGAAAAGATTTGGGAAGTATGTAGAGAGGTTTTTGGGGGATGGGTTTAGGGGCACGCCTGGCGGCGTAGAGGGAATGGGGGGAGCGGGTGTGCAACTGGGGGTTTGGGCACGCCTTACGGCGTAGAGACGATGTGGACATCGTCTGTACAACTATTCGTTTCGGCACGCGTTCGCGTTTGGGGGAGACGCCGCGGGCGGACGTCTCTACATGCGTGGGTTGCAGTGGTGAGGTTCGGGGATGTGGTGAGATGTCGGGCGTTTATTTTCGACCGTGTGCAGTGTGGGATTGGGAATGATGATGGGGATATATACAGAGATATATACAAAAAAGCCCTTGCGCAGGGCGCAAGGGCTGGATGGTTAGGCCTTGGGGAGGGAGGTGATGCTACTCTTCTGACGCTGGGCCAAAGGTCTCCTCAACTATGCCAGAGATACGGCCATCCGTTACGTAGAAGTCGAGGACGAGGTAGAGTTGGTTGTCGTCGGTGATGAGACAGCCGTAAGAACTTGTGGCGTAGGCATCATTACCAGTATATGTGGCGATGTCGCGAGCGTAGATATAGCCGTAGTCACCGTAGGAGTAGGTGGTTTTTTGGGAACCCAGGGTTACAAAGCGGTAACCGTCGCCACCGACAGCGTTGCCCTCAGCGTCGGTTAAGACGGTGAGGAAGTAGGTTGTCGTTGCGGCACCAGTGATGCCATCTTCCTTGCTGGCGTAATTAATGCCCTTGAGACGATACTGAGTCGGGTCGGTGGTGAGATATTTGAGTTGCGCCTTGCAGGTTGTGCCGAGCCATGTGGTGTAGACATAGTCGGACGTACCCTCGACTACAACCCAAGGAGCGCCCTCGAATGAGACGGTTTCGGACATGACCTTCTCATTGCCTTTGACGGCGACTGCTGTTGAATAGTAGGAGCCGATGAGGTCGGAGACGTAGTTGTCGATGACGAGGTTGGAGACGTCGACCTTAGTGCCGTTGGCTACGATATAGTCGGCATAGGCATCGTCGTCGCCAGAGTAGTGGGCCTTGTAATCGGCTGCGGACTCGGTGAGGAGATAGAGAGACTCTACGGCACTGTTGATAGCGAGACGTATCTTAGTGGTGTTGTCTGGGTCGTAGCCAAGGGATTCCTCTGCCTCATATTGGTAGAGCACGACACTGGGCTTAGAGTCGCCACCTATTTCGGTACCCTCTTGAACGTCCTCGCATGCTGCGAAGGCGAAAGGAAGGAGGGCGAAAAGTATATGTTTCTTCATGATTGATACTGTTTTAAGTGTTGCGTGCATCTATTAGAAGACGTGGGGAGCAGAGTTTTCCTCGGGTGCGACAGGCGCAGGGTTAGAGACGCAAGCCTTGTTGTAGTTAGTCTCGGTCTGGACGATGCAGAAGTTCATCCAATCGGCAGGGCCATCGGTGTTCCACTGGAAGCCATCCTTGTGGTTAGTGCCGGCGTAGGAGCGTATAATACCCTTGTTGAGACGCTTGATGTCGCCAAGGGCGAAGCCCTCGCCCCAAAGCTCAACACGGCGCTGCCACCAAATCTCGTTGATGACGCCTGGAGTGGCGTTGTTGCCGTAGGCCTCGCCTGCATGGAGACCGTAGATGAAGTTGTCGTCGCGGGTTTTAGCGAAAGCCTCGAGGAGCGCCTTGCCGCGAGCCTCGTCTTGCCATGCGGCAGCCTCGGCCTCGATAAGTTTCATCTCCTCGACACGCATTACAGGCACAGAGACGAGGAAGCCGATGTATTGGTTAGCGCGACCAGCCTCACCGCCAGCAGTGCGGAATTTGAGTTCGAGACCACCAACAGTGCCATCGTCTGAAGCCTTAGCGCAGTTGACGAGCCATTTGGGGTGGTTAGAGTATGCTGAGAGGGCCTCGAGCTGCTCGTCACCGCTGAGATCGTTGATGGCGAAGTCGACATAGCACTTCTTGCGGCAGTCGGTAGAGGGGATGGTGGAGTAGAGATGCTGGTCGATGGTGTTCGGCTGGCCATAGTTTGCGGCATAGCCACAAGCGGAGGCTTCAGGATCAATCTCTATGCACATTTGGCTGCCCCAGCTGGAGTCGGCATCGTTGAGGAGGATGCAAGGGTCGTCGCTCTTAAACTGGAGGGCGTAGATCCAAGCGCTGTTAGGAGTGTTGAAACCAGTCTCCCAGCTGGTGTACTCGTCTTGCGACATTACGGAGTAGCCCTCTTGCGCGAGTTTGGCGTATTTCTCGGCGTTAGCCCAGTCCTCCATAAAGAGGTAGGTGCGCGCCTTGAGACCGTAGACGAAGTTGATGCCGATGGTGTAAGCGTCAACCTTGTCCTGGCTGATATACTTCTCGGCCTCATCGAGGTCGGAGAGGATGAAGGCGTAGATCTCCTCGTTGGTAGCGTTAGGGTTATTGGCGAGGTCGGACGAGGATGTTTCGTCGGTCACGATAGGGACTGTGAGGCTTTCCTTGTCGATGCCGTAGGCCTTGGAGCAGAACATCTGCGCGAGGTCGTAGTAGAGCATGGCGCGGACGGCATAAGCCTGACCGAGACCATTGTACTTATCCTCGGTGAGGTCGGTCTTGGCGACAGATATGACGGTGTTGCAGTTCTTAATCCAACCATAGTAGAGAGTCCATGGGAGCTGGCAGATGGCGTATGTAGGACCAAGGACAGCGGAGGACTCATACCAATAGGAGAACCAGTCGCCACGAGGGGAGATGTCCTGACCGGTCACATCGCGCGCAAGGAAGAAGGCGGAGTAGCCGAAGTCGAAAGGATACTTGCTACTTGCGTCGTAGAGGAACTGTCCTGCGAAGGTTGAGGTGAGCGCAGTCACGAAGTTGCTGTAAGCGCCTGGTGCGGTCGACACTTGCTCGATGGTGACCGTGGCGGACTGCGGCTCGAACTCGTCCACACATCCCGCAGTGACGAGGGCGAGAGCCGCCACGCCGAGAGCGGGTTTTAATATCTTGTTAGTCATAATAGTAATCTGAATGTTTCGTTATACGTTAAAGAGTAGCCACTCTGGGGATTAGAATTGGAGTTGGATACCACCGGAGATGGTGCGCGCAGGGCTGTAGTTAGAGACCTGCGAAGTCTCCATGTATGAGAAACGTGGGTCGAGACCCTCGCGGGCGGACCAGAATGTGAGGTTCTCGCCGGCGCAGAAGATGCGCACTTTGCTCAGGAGGATTCGTGAGGTAAGCTCTCGAGGCAAGGTGTAGCCGACGGTGAACGAGGAGAAGTTGAGGTAGGAGGCGTCGGTAAGGAAGCGGTCGCTATGCGCAGTGGCGTACTGGTCGCCGAACTGCCAACGCGGCATATCGCTTGCGGTATTGTTGGGGGTCCAGCTGCGAATCCAATCCTTATGGTAGTTCTTACCAGCGTCGGAAGTGGAGGCAGCGGGGCTTACGAGGTCGGCATAGCGAGCGTCATAGATCTTACCGCCAATCTGGTAGTCGAACTGAGCGGAGAGGTCGATGCCCTTCCAAGTGAATGACGTGCCGAAGCCGCCATAAACCTTAGGCAGTGTGGAGCCCTGGGTGTAGCGGGTGGCATTGCCGATAACGTCGGTGGTGCCGCTCTTCTTTGAGCCAGGCTTGCTTGTGACGTTAGATGAGACCTTGCCTCCAAGGGGGCTGAGATCCTCGTCGTAGTAGTAGAGGGCCTTGCCAGTGTTGGGATCTACGCCAGCGTAGGAGTACATCATCTGGTTGTAAAGCTCGCCATCCTCGGCATACCAGCAACCATCCTCGTAGAAGCCACCGTTGTCGGCAGTCTTAGAGGCAGGGAGGGCGAGGATTTTAGTCTTGTTGAATGAGAGGTTGCCCATGAGACGCCACTCGAGGTCGGCGGTGCGCAACACAGCGCCAGAGAGTTCAACCTCGAGACCACGGTTGCGGATGTCGCCGAGGTTGCCGTAGTAGCCACGCGAGCCGGCAGACTCAGGGATGGAGAGCCAGAAGAGGAGGTCGGTGGTCTTCTTGTTGTAGTAGTCGATAGCACCAGTGAGGCGACCCTTGAAGAGGCTGAACTCTGCACCGGCATTGGCGTTGGTCACGGTCTCCCAAGTGATGTCGGGGTTGCCCAAACGGTAGAATGTTGGTGACATTGTAGTCTCGGTGGCCTTGCTGAGGGAGTATACATCGACGTAGGCGTAGTCGCCGATATTGTCGTTGCCCTGCTGCCCGATGGAGAACTTAAGTTTGAGCTCATCGACCACGCCACGTGTAGCCTCCATGAAGTTCTCTTTTGAGAGAATCCAAGCGGCACCAACGGACCAGAAGGAGCCCCATTTGTTCTCGTCGGCGAAGCGGCTTGAGGCGTCACGGCGGAAGCTGCCCTGGAGGTAGTATTTCTCGTCGTAGTTGTATTGCACGTTGCCGAACCAGCCCTCGACATTGTAGCGCGAGGTGTAGCTGTAGGAGTCGGTCTTAGTTGCGAAAGCGTTGAGCTCCTTAACCTCGGGCGAGAAGCTACCTTGAGCCACGGCGGACAAGTAGCGACCCTTGGAGCGGTAGTACTCGTGACCCACGAGGACGCTGAGGTTGTGGACATCGTTGTAGGTGTCGAAGTAGTTGAGGGTCTGGACGTGGTTCTGACGGATGTTGATGGTCATGGCACGCGTGAGCTCACCACCAGCGGACTTCTTGGAGCCGTAGAGAGAGTTCTCGTAGTCTGTGCCGTCGGCATGTTTGTAGACGAGAGAGCTACGGAAGTCGAGCTTAATCTTCTCGGTGAAGTTGATGCTGCCGCCGATATTGCCGTTGAGGCCATTGCCGAGGGTCTCGACATAGTTGTAGCGGTTGCTGCCAAGTGGGTTGCCATCGAGGAAGCCACGTGTCATGGTGACGGGGCTATCCTCGTCGGCGTTCTTGGCGAAGTTGTTACGATTGAAGTCGTAAGTGGGGTTGCCGTTCTCGTCGGTCTTGACCGTGCCATCGGTGTTGCGGACATAGATAGGGTAGATGGGCGCGATGCTGCTGACGAAGTACATAAGGTTGGCTTCGCTGAGCTGTGGCTCGTCGCTATAGTCCATATTGGCGTTAGAGATGGTCTTAGAGTTGGTGTAGCCGATATTGGCGTTGAGCTTAAGCCATTTCTTTATCTGATAGTCGGCCTTGATGCGGGCGGTGAGACGCTGGTAGCCAGTGTACTCGATGATGCCGTCGTCCTTGAGGAAGTTGACGCTGGCGAAGTAGGAGCCGCGGTCGTTGCCACCATTGGCGGTCACGGTGTACTCCTGACGTGGGGAGCGGGAGTAGGCGGCGTCGGTCCAGTCGTCGGGATAGACGTAGTATTGCTCGCCATCGTCGCCAGTGTAGACGTAGCCGAGGGTGGCGTTGGGGTTAATCTTGCCGTCGGTGCCGATGAGGTACTCACCATCGGGGACAGTCATGGACTGGTAGCCGAGTTGGCTGAGCATTGTCTCATTGGCAGTGACGTTGGCTTGCTTCTCGGAGTAGCCTTGGCCATAGTAGTAGTAGTTATAGAGCTGCGCGTAGTAGGCCTCGTAGTATTCGCCTGGGTCGGTTATGACGTCGTAGTCTTGCACGGAGCGGCTGTTGACGCCCCACTTGGCCTCGACATTAATCTGACCTTCCTTGTTAGCGCCCTTCTTGGTGGTGATAAGGATTACGCCCGATGCGCCACGTGCGCCGTAGAGAGCGGCGGAGGCGGCATCTTTGAGGACTGTGACGCTCTCTATTTCGCTTGCGGCGATGTCGGAGAGGTTGCCTGGGAAGGGAGCGCCATCGACGATTACGAGAGGGGTGGTGCTGGCGTAGAGTGAGCTAATGCCACGGATGGCGATAGCGCCACCGGAGGAGCCAGGAGCGCCGTCGACGCCACGCATTTGTAGACCAGGCACGGCTCCAGCGAGCTGGTTGGCCACGTTGCTTGTTGTGCGTTTCTCGAGCTCGTCGGCACTGACTACGGCGGCGGAGCCTGTGAAGGCCTGCTTGGTTGTCTGACCGAAAGCGACAACGATGACCTCGTCCATCTCGGTTTCCTCGTCTTGGAGGGTGACGTCGGTTTGGCCATTGGCGAGATTAATCTGGCCAGGCTGCATGCCGATGAAGGTGGCGGAGAGGGTTGGGTTGCCGGTGACGGAGAGCGTGTAGTGACCGTCGATGTCGGTAACGGTGCCTATGGTGGTACCAGGTACCATCACGGCGACGCCTGGCAGCGGGTTACCGGCCGCATCACGGACGGTGCCGCTGACGGTGTGTGACTGCGCGGCCGCAAAGGCGGAGCAGAGCACGAGCGCCAACAATAGCAATAAGTGTTTCATGATCATCAGTTATAATTACAGTTGCATTGATACAGTGGAAAAGCATGGAGTTTGACATGGCACCCTGTGGGGGAATGGGGTACAGGGCGCAGGAGGTTGAGATTGGCGCCGTTGTGCCTTTGAGGTTGAGGGTGGTGATATCTTAATCCAAGGAAGTAATGATGCAAAGTTAGCATTTTGTATATGAATATCGCACTAATGAATATTAAAAGTTTCAGTTTGGAGCGGATAGTGGGGTTATTGGATTACGACTTATATGGAGATAGGGGGTGTGGGGTTACGGATTGTAATGGGAGGGGGTATAAAAATACGGGAATGGATGGGGAAGGGGTGAATATGGGGGAGGAGAGAGTGGGAATACATTAGTGTAAAGACGGGCCAGGCAACGTCTTTACACCTAACTGTTAGTTCCTTGGGAGGGTTAGCACGCCTTACGGCGTAGAGACGATGTGGGCGGCGTCTGTACAACTATTCGTTTTGGTACGCCTGGCGGCGTTGAGACGCCGCGGGCGGACGTCTCTACATGTGGGGGTGGCTCGTGTGGGTTTTGGGTACGCCTGGCGGCGTTGAGGGGATGTGGGCGGACATCTCTACATGCGGGGGTGGCTCGTGTGGGTTAGCACGCCTTCGGCGTTGAGACGATGTGGACATCGTCTGTACAACTGGAGGTTGCTCGGGTGGGGGTGAGACGGGGGGGGGGGTAGGGGAAAAAGAAGCCGCCTCAGCGTGGGCTGAGGCGGGAAGGTGGTACGCTTAGGCGTAGCGTGTCTTAGAAAGTAGTGTTAGTAGGTGGCGATTTCGGCTTGGAATTCGTCGTAGACATCGGAGGGGGAGAAGTCGGCTTCGGACTCGTCGTAGGTTTCTTGCATGCCGTCGAGATCTTTGATTGCCTGTTCGTAGAACTGGCAATAGAGTTGGGTGTAGATGCCACGAGTGACGAAATCCTCGCGCAAACTGGCACGATAGCATGCCATGAGACCGCAGAAGGCGTAGGCGCCGTTGAGTTCGTCCATGCGGTTTGCCAGGCTGCTGATAGCGGCTATGGCTGTTTGCTCGTCTTCTTCGTCAGCGGCGTTGAGGGCTGCTACGGCCAACTCGTCTAATTCGCTCATCTCCTCGTCGTCGGCATCTTCGGTCGCGCCGGCCTCTTGGCCTGCGCTGGTGCGGAGGGTGGTGAGGACTTTCTTGCTGCTCACGCCATTGCCATCGCTGCTCTTGCTGCTACTGCCGCCGCAAGAGATAGTGGCGCATGCCATGGCGGCACATACCAACATTACAAAGAACTTCTTCATATTGTGCTTGATTATTTATCGCAGTTTAGGGTCTTGCTTGGCGAGATATTAATATTCTTCCTCTTCCTCGTAGTCGCCCTCGTCAGTGGAGCTGTAGCCACCCGCCTTGGCAGTCTCGTAGATAGACGTCAGGCTGCCTTCAACATCATACTTTTTGAGTTCGTCGGGGTTCTTTGCTGCCTGCTCGTAGAAATTGCAGCACATGGACTCGTAGACGACCTCGGAGCCGGCAATATCACCACTCTGGATGATTGCATAGGTGGCGTAGCAAGCGGCGGCAGCCTGCTCGGTGTTGAGCTTGTCGACGTTGGAGAGGAGCTCGGCCAAGATGTTGGTGGCAGTGCCAGTTTGCATAGGATTAGCATCGATGGCCTTGGCAAGTTCCTCGCACTTGGAATTGTAGCCGTTGCCGCAAGACGACATGAGGGTGCAGCACATAACGGCACCCATCAGCATTACAAATAATTTCTTCATTATCAATTAGTTATTTAATGTGTTATCAGTTAATGTTTACTCGGCCGGTGCTACCTCTCGGACTTCATAGTCGTCGTCCTCGCCCTGGTAGTTGTCGGTGGAGCCACAGCCACCCGTCTTGACAGTCTCGTAGACAGACGTCAGGGTGCCATCAGCATCATAGACCTTCATTTCGTCGGGGTTCTTTGCGGCTTGCTCATAGAATTTGCAGCACATAGACTCGTAGACGGACTCGAAGCCGGCAATATCGCCACTCTGAATGATTGTAAACGTGGCGAGGCAGGCGGTGGCAGCCTGCTCGGTGTTGAGTTTGTCGACGTTGGATAGGAGCTCGGCCAAGATGTTGGTAGCAGTGCCGGTTTGATTAGCATCGATGGCATTGGCAAGTTCCTCGCACTTGGCATCATACCCGTTGCCGCATGACGACATGAAGAGAGAGCACATAATTGCTCCCATAAACATTACAATCAGCTTCTTCATTTGACTATGTAATTATTTGACTATGTAATTAGTTATTGATTACTCACCTGGGGCGACCTCGGTGACTTGGTAGTTGCCGTCCTCGTCGTAGTAGCCGCCTTCTGACGCGTCATCGTCGTCGGATGCGCCGTCCCCGTTAAGCAGTTCCTGGTAATTGTTGTATATTTCTGTGAGGTCGATGCCAGACTCCTCTTCCATCTGCGCGAGGGCATCGGGGTCGGTGGCGGCCTGCTCGTAGAAGTCGCAGTACATGTGTTGGTAGACTTCCCATGAGTCGTACATATCCCAATCTTGGAGTATGACACGTGTGGCCATACAAGCTACACTGGCTTGCTCGCCATTGAGCTCACTGACGTTGCTTTGGAGTTCTGCCAGAATATTTGTGGACTCGCCGTATTGCTTAGCCAAAGACGCCTCCATAGCGTTCTCGCACAGTTCATCGTAGTTGTTGGAGGACTGTGAGGAGGAGCCAGATTTTGAGACAGAGGTGCTGCTATTGCCATTGCTATTGCCGCTTCCGCCACATGAGGAGATAGCGATGCAGAACAGCGCGGCACAGAGAGTTGCAAGAATCTTATTCATATTTCGTTGATTAATTGGTGAATAGCGTTGTGTGGGAGTAGTCCACGGTCGCTTAAATCGAGAAAGCCCCCGGACAAAAGCCTACGCTTTGCCGGGGGTTACTATTATGAATTATCTTTTGCTGACAAGAATTACTCCTCGCCCTCTTCGTACTCTTCGTCGCCTTCCCCTTCGTCGCCTTCCTCGACGTACTCTTCTACGTCAACGCCTGCTTCTTGGGCAGCTTGAACAGCCTGCATTTGAGCAGAGTATGCCTCGAAGAGCTCGGTGAAGTTTACTTTAGACTCGACGTTGAACTTCTCGACAGCCTCGGGGTCCTTAGCGGCCTGAGTGTAGAACTCCAAGAACTGATTGCAGTAGTTGATGGCAGCCTCTTGATCTTGAGCGAGGCTCTGGTCGGTGTTGAGGATGATGTTGATGATAGCGCAAACGCCAAGGGCATTATCGGTGCTGAGTTTGTCCTTCTCTGCGTAGAGTTCAGTAACGACGGCTTTAGCCTTAGCGAAATCGCCCGCAGCAGCAGCGTCGATACCTCCGTTGACCTTGCTTCTTGTGCAAGACATCATCATGCAGCACACCAGTGCCAACACGAAAAGATTAAGAATCTTCTTCATTAGATATCTTATTAAGTTTATAAATCTGCGCAAATGTATATACTTTCGTCCTTTCCACCAAACCCATCTGCGCATTTGGGGTTATTTTTAACAATTTTCTCCTTGTGGACCTTTGTCGCCGCCACCTTGCGGACGGGCATGTCGGCCGCCACGGCCATGATGATGAGCACCCTTGTGGGGGTTCTGCTGTTGGGCATCGGGTTGGGACTGCGTGGCGTTTTTTTCATTCTTTTTTTGGTTGGGGTTGCCCTTACGTTCGGGTCTATGCCCGTTGCCATGTCCCTTAGGGTTGCGGCCTTGTGGGCGGGCGCCGCGTCGTGAGCGGGTGTTGGGGTCGTATTTGGGGGCTTCGCCAAGGTCTTCGGGCAGGGATAGTTTCTCGACCGTCTGCTCGATGAGTTTCTCTATGCGGCCGAAGGAGTACATCTCGTCGGGGACGATGAGGGTGTAGGCTTCGCCTTTGCTTTGGGCGCGCGCCGTTCTGCCGATGCGGTGGACATAATCTTCGGCGTCGCGAGGCACGTCGAAATTAATCACCACGTCGACATCGGGGATGTCGATGCCACGGGCGATGATGTCGGTGGCGACGAGGATCTCTATGTTTCTGTTGCGGAACTGTCGTAGCACCTCCTCACGTTCGGACTGCTCAAGGTCGGAGTGGATGACCCCCGCGCTGAAGCCGCGCCTTTTGAGGGTATGGCCCAGCTCTTTGACACTCTGCTTGCGGGAGCCGAATATGATGATGCTCATGCCGCTGTGGGCTTTGAGGATCTCGGTTACGAGAGGGCCTTTTTGTGTCTCGTAGACGGGGTATGCGCCTTGCCTGATGCCCTCGGCGGGTTTGGCTATGGCGATGGAGATCTCGGTGGGGTTGCGGAGGATGGTCTTGGCGAGTTGCCTAATCTTTGGGGGCATGGTGGCGGAGAACATGAGGGTCTGGCGAGACTCTACGGGGAGGAGCTTGACGACTTGCATTATGTCGTCGTAGAAGCCCATGTCGAGCATGCGGTCGGCCTCGTCGAGGACGAGGTGTCGCACTTTGGAGAAGTCGACATAGCCCATGCTGATGTGTTGCAACATACGCCCCGGCGTGGCGATGACGATGTCGGCGCCCTCGCTTAGGGCGGTGCGTTGGCGGCTCCACTCGCCGCTGTCGCTGCCGCCATATATGGCAGTGGAGGAGACGCTGACGAAGTAGCCGAAGCCGGCCATCTGCTGGTCGATTTGTATGGCGAGTTCGCGTGTTGGGACGAGGATGATGGTGTCGACGCCGTCGTTGGGGTTGCGGACGATGTCGTCGATTATGGGGAGGAGGTAGGCTGCTGTCTTGCCGGTGCCCGTTTGCGCGCAAGCTATGAGGTCTTGACCATCCATTATGGCGGGTATGGCCTGCTCTTGAATGGGAGTAGGCTCGTTGAAGCGCATAGCATCTAAGCTGTCGAGGAGCTCGTCGGAGAAGTCGAAGTCGTAGAATGTCATTTAGAAAACTTTTAGAACAAGACCCTTGAGGTATTCGCCCTCGGGGTGGTATATGTTGATGGGATGGTCGGCCGGTTGTGTGAGTTGGTGTAGGATAGCCACGCGGCGATGTGCCATTGTGGCGGCTGTGAAGACCATGGTGCGGAACTCCTCTTTGCTTACCACTTGGGAGCATGAGAAGGTGAAGAGGATGCCACCTGGCTCGATAATCTCCATGGCCTTGGCGTTGAGCCGTCGGTAGCCTTTCAGGGCGTTCTTTATGACGCTGACGTGCTTGGCGAAGGCGGGTGGGTCGAGGATCATGAGGTTGTATTTCTGCGTGGCGTGCTCCATGTATTTGAAGGCGTCTTCGGCAAAGGCGGCATGGCGCGGCTCGTCGCCGAAATTGCGTTCCACATTTTGGCGTGTGAGCTCTATGGCACGTTCGGAGCTATCGACAGAGTGGACGAGCTCGGCGCCGCCACGCAGGGCGAAGAGTGAGAATCCGCCGGTGTAGCAGAACATATTGCAAACCCTTTTGCCTTTGGCGTAGCGTTCGAGGAGTGCGCGGTTCTCACGTTGGTCGACGAAGAAACCAGTCTTTTGGCCTTTCTCCCAGTCGGGGATGAAGATCATGCCATTCTCTTTGGCTTCGCGCTTCTCGGTTTTGCCCCAAACGTAGCTGTTGACGGGGTTGAGTCCGGCTTTGAAGGGGAGAGTGCCTTCGCTCTTGTTGTATATGGCCTCGAGGCTGTCGCCCATGACATGACGTAGAGCCTCCTCGACCATCGCCCTGTCGCGCCACATACCTACGGAGTGCATTTGGACGACGGCGGTCTTGGCGTAGACATCGACGACGAGGCCGGGTAGGCAGTCGCCCTCGCCGAAGACAAGTCGGTAGGCGGTGGTGTCGGGGTTATTGACGAGACCGGCATCGCGTCGGAGGTCGTAGGCCTCGGAAATGCGCTTGATGTAGAAGTCGAGGTTGATATTCTCGTCCTTGTTGAAAGAGAGCACGCGGACGGCTATGGAGCCTATCTGATAGTGGCCACGTGCCATGAAATCGCCTTGCGCGGTCATGACATCGACGACCTCGCCCTCTTCCATCTGGTCCATGCGCGCTATGGCGCCCGAGAAGACCCAAGGGTGGAAGCGCAGAAGACTCTGTTCCTTGCCCGACTTGAGAAATATTTTTTTCATCTGTATATGTAGCTGTTTATGTGGGACATGGGCGTTACTCTTCGGTACGGTTGCTGAGTTTAGCCCGCACCTCCCTGACACGTTCACTCTCGGTTATGCCGGCCATTAGGGCTTCGTAGAGCCGGAGGGATATCCATGAGTCGGTAGAGGCGTAGGTTAGTTGTCCGGCGGTGAGGGTGTCGCCCTCCCAATTGGTTAGGCGTTGACGTTTAGAGACCCGTTCGCCGAGGACGTGGGCGGCCATTTTTTTGAGGCTCATATCCTCGACGCCACGTTCTTCGGCGATGTTCTGGAGGTCGACGAATCCGCCAGGGGAGAAGTCGTGCAGGCGGCGCAGTCCACGGAGGTCGTCGCGTATGGCGAGGCCGGGCTTGATGATGTCGGCACGCTCGAGGAAGTGGGCGAGTTCGTCGGTCAGTCCGGTCTTGCAGAGGCGGAACAGCCAAGTCTTGTCGGGGCCGGATAGTTGGAGCAGCGCGACTTTGTAGTTGCATCCGCGAGTGAAGGCTGGTCGTGTCTCGGTGTCGAAGCCGAGGACTTTGCATTGTGCCATTTCGGTTATGGCCTGTGGGATGTCGTCGGGCTTATCGATAAGGGCGATATTGCCGCTGTATTGGCTTAGGGGGAGCAGGTCGATTTCTTCGTTGGATACTCTCATTTCTTCTGCTTATTATCGACGAGGCGCATGCCGGCTTGGCGCAGGAAGTAGGGCATGCCGTCGTCTTGGGATGCTGGGGAGTCGTCGGTGTCGTCGTTCCACTTGTCGTTGTCGGGTGCGGCGGCTTCGTCGGAGAGGTCGTCGCCCGAGTGCAGGGCTTTGTGGATGGCGGACATGGCGTTGCAGGCTTTTTGTCCCCAGTATTCGCCGAACTTCTCGACTACGGTGGACAGGGCGTCGTTCATCACGGCATCGTCGCCGCTGCTGTATTGCTCGCAGAAGTTTCGGATGTCCTGGTAGATGTCGGCCATATCCTCGGAAATGCTGGCAGAGACTGGAGACTCGCTGTATTGGAAGTCGTCTTTGAAGGCAGTGAGGTAGTCGTCGTGGCTTGTGAGGCGGGAGCGTATGCCACGTCGGACGTTCTCGTAGGTGTCGTAGTCGACGATTTCGGGCAGGTCGTCGTCGGACATGAGCTCTATGCGCGGGAGAAGCGCACCCTTCATGTAGAGGAGGGGGAGCAGTCGGCTTGCCACGCGGAGGTAGTCCTCTTTGGAGTATTTGGCGGCGTTCTCGGCGAACACGCAATATTCGCGCGCCACGGTGGCGAACTCTATGGCGTTTTTGGAGTAGACTTGTTTGAAGGTCTCCTCGTTTTCGTTCTTTATATCATTCATCGTCTTGCTTATCGTCGCTATTGTTGTTTGAGGCTTTGGCTCTTATTTCGGCGAGTGTTATATCCCTTTGATGTTTCAATTTGCGCTCGAACTGAATGTGCCATGCGCCGTAGGCACCCACTATGGCTATGGCGATGGCCATAATCAGTGTGCGGAGCGCGCTCTCTTCGATGCGGTAGTTGATGAGCCAAGCCACGAGACCGCCGAAGCTGCCCATAACCAGGCCTGCGCTGGCGAGTATGACCTCTTCGCGGCGCATGTGGCGTGTGGAGAGTTCGAGGAGCGCGGGGTGCATGAAGGCGAGGAAGAAAGCTGAGGAGGCGAGGAGCCATACGGAGAGCTCGCCGTCGGCCACTGCGCTTGCCACGAGGAGAATGAACGCCGCGCCACCTGTGGCCATGAGCATGGTGCGTCCACCACACCAACGTCGCCATGAGAGGATGGTGCCGACGATGCGTCCGAGGAAGAAGAGGAGGAGCGTGGCTACGGCGAATTTCTTTGAGTAGGCGAGGATCTCGCTTGCGCTGGCGTCGGGGTTGTGGGACATCAGGCTTGCGGAGCTTTGGTCGGCTATGGAGAACCAGCACAGTGCGACGACCATGACGTAGAGCAAGAGGGCCACTATGCCGTTGACGTAGCGTCGGTCGAAGAAGAGAGCGCGCGTTATCTGCTTATTGGACTTGACACGGGGAAAGTCGGGGCTGAGGTCGTTAATCTCTTGTATGGCGGCGACGACAGCCATCAGGCACGCCATGGCGCCTACCCAGATGTAGGGTACGGTGATGGTCATGAGGTCGGTGCGTTGCGCGGCCTCGAAGTAGACATTGTCGATGTGCACGTTCTCGCCCACGACATCCTCGAAGATGCGAGTGTCGACGAAGTAGGCCATCATGAGGAAGCCTATGGCGTAGCCGAAGAGTTCGATAGTCTTGCCGACGAACATGCGCGTGAGCGTCTTGCTGCGTTTGCCTGTGGTGAGGACCATGGTGAGGGCGGAGGTCTCGGTGAAGGCGAGTCCGAGAGCCGCCACACCGAGGCCGATGAAGAAGGGCATGACTGTGCCGGTCTGCGTGGCGGGGAGGCTGCTAAGAGAGCCGCCGGCGAAGAGGCATAGGCCGATAAGCATGCTGGATCTTATGCCGAGACGGCGAGCCATGAGGGCGGCGGGTATGGCGCCGAGGAATACTATGGAGTAGTAGAGTGTGCGTCGGAATGGAGCGGAGTCGGCATCGTAGGCGAAGACCTTGACGAAGGCGCGGATCATGGGGTCGGTCATCTCACTGCTGGTGCCCATGAGGGCGAAGCAGAGGAAGGAGAGCCATAGGAGGGTTATGACGTATTGTCGTTTCATAGTGGCGGTGTTATTTGAGGGTCATGTTTATGGCCATCCAGGTCATTACGGCTGGGGCTGTGAGGAGGGCTTGCTCGTCGGGGTTGAAGCCTGGGGTGTGGACGCCATTGGGGGAGTTGACGCCGAAGCGGTAGAATACGGAGGGGTATCGTTGGGTGTAGTAGCCGAAGTCTTCGGCAGTCATGCGCAGTGGCATATCGTCGATGTGGTCGTTGCCGAGGAGTTGGGCGGTGAGGGAGCGCGCTTGTGCGGTGAGGGCTTCATTGTTCATGACGCATGGGTAGCCGTGGCGTATCTCGACATCGGCTTGCGCGCCGTACATAGCCGCGATGCTTTGGGCGACTGTGACGATGCGTTGTTTCATCTTGGAGCGCCATTCCTCGTTCATGGTGCGCATGGTGCCGGCTACATATACCTCGTTGGGGATGACGTTGGTGGCACCATCGGCCACGAATTTACCGAAGGAGAGCACGAAGGGGACTGTGGCAGGCACTTCGCGGGCGACGAGATGTTGCATGGCGACGACGGTCTCGCAGGCTGTGAGGACGGTGTCGGTGAGGAGGTGTGGCATACCGCCGTGGCCGCCGTGGCCTTTGATGTGGATGTGTATTTCGTCGCCAGAGGCCATGTACATGCCAGGGCGGAAGCCAATGTGGCCTACGGGCATCTCGGCGAGTACGTGTGCGCCGAGGACGAGTTCGGGTTCAGTGCCGAAGGCGGACAGGGCGCCCTCGGCGAGCATAAGGCTGGCGCCACCTGGCCAAGACTCCTCGCCTGGTTGGAAGATGAGGATGTAGGTGCCGTGGATGCGGTGGCGTAGGGATTGTAGTATTTGTGCGACGGTGAGGAGTGAGGCGGTGTGGAGGTCGTGTCCGCAGGCGTGCATTACGCCGTCGTGTTGTGAGCGTGGGGAGTGTGAGGGGTCTTCGAGGATGGGTAGGGCGTCGATGTCGGCACGTAGGGCGATGGTGCGTCCGGGGAGTTGGCCATGTATTATGGCGACGGAGCCGGTGCCTCGGGCATAGCCAGTCTTGACGGGTATGCCGAGGTCGCGAAGACGTGAGGCGATGTATTCGCCTGTTTGGTGTTCTTGGAAGGAGAGTTCGGCGTGGGTGTGAAGCCAGCGACGTGTCTCGACGCATCGGCTGAAGAGAGCCGTGGCGGAAGTGAGTATCTCGTCCTTGTCGACCATAATGGGATAGTTGGGGCGCACGTGCCCATAGAGATGCAAATGTAGTAAATATGCGGGAAAATATGATGTGGGGGGGGAGAGGTTATGGGGGGGCGTGGCCTGTGACCTTTTGGTACGCCTGACGGCGTTTAGGAGCACGCCTTCGGCGTAGAGGCACCGCGGGCGGACGTCTCTACATGCGTGGGTTTTGACCGTGGGTTAATGTGGTGTGGGGGAATGGGGGTATGTGAATTATGGTTAATTTAGGGGTGAGAATGGATTAAGGTAATGATATAAAAAGAAGAGATATGATAAAGTTGTTGCATACGAGTGATTGGCATTTGGGTCAGACGTTGCATACGTATGACAGGGTGGACGAGGGGAGGCAGTTTCTGCGTGATTTGGCGGAGGTGGTGGGGAGGGAGCAGCCGGATGTGATGGTGGTGAGTGGTGATGTGTTTAATGTGGGGAATCCGTCGGCTCAGGCGTTGCGGGCGTATACGGAGGGGATGGTGGAGGTGTGCGGGGCGGCGCGGGGTATGGAGGTGTTCGTGACGGGGGGTAATCATGACAGTGGCGCGAGGTTGGAGGTGGACGGGTTGTTGTGGGAGCGGATGGGGGTGCACGTGGTGGGCGGGTTGCGCGGGGCGGGGGATATGGTGTGGAGGGTGGCGGGTAAGTGCGTGGTGGCGGCTGTGCCGTATTTCAGTGGGAGGGTGCGGGATTATGGGGAGGTGTATGGGGAGGTGGATGAGGAGGTGCGGAGGGTGCGTGAGGGTGACGAGGTGGTGGTGTATATGGGTCATGCGGCGGTGTTGGGGGCGGAGTATAGGGGTCAGGAGGACAGCATAGGGAATTTGGATTGGGTGGATTTGGGGAAGATGGGGGGTGAGTATGACTATTTGGCATTGGGGCATATACATAGGCGTCAGACGATTAAGGGGAGCGGCGGCAGGGCGCGGTATTGCGGTACGCCATTGATGGTGTCGTTTGACGAGAGAGGGGAGCATGGGGTGGATATTGTGGAGTTGGAGCGTGGGCGTGAGCCGGTGGTGAGGCATGAGAGGATTGTGGCGCAGAGGGAGCTGTTGACTATACCGGAGGAGCCGATGGAGTTTGAGGACGCGTTGCGGGAGCTTGGGGGTTTGGAGGATGGGAGGGAGTGCTATGTGCGGTTGAACGTGAAGGTCAGTGGTGGGTTGAGGAGTGACGCGTTGGTGAGGGCGGGTGAGGTGATGGAGGGTAAGAGGGGCAGGTTTTGCGGGATAAAGAGTAATTGGGAGGGTGTGGAGAGTGGGGGTGAGGAGCGTCATTTGCAGATGACGGAGTTGAAGGAGATGGATCCTGTGGAGGTGGCACGTATGACGTGGAAGGAGCAGAGGGGGGAGGAGATGGGTGAGGAGTTGGTGGGGATGCTACGTGATTTGGTAGAAGAGGAAAAGAAAAAGTAGAAGATATGAGGATATTAAGATTGAGCATAGAGAACTTGGCGTCGATAGAGGGGGCTGAGTTGGATTTCAGGGTATCGCCGTTGGCGGATGACCCGCTGTTTTTGATATGCGGACCAACGGGTTCGGGGAAGACGACGATATTGGACGCTATAACGTTGGCGTTGTATGGGAAGACGCCTCGATTTGGGGACGAGAAGGTCAGCGCGGTGGATGACGCGGAGGATTATGAGGAGGGATTGGTGGGGAATAGTCCGCTGCATATTGTGCGGAGGGGTGTTGACAAGGCCGGGGTGGAGCTGGAGTTTGAGGGGGAAGATGGGAGGGCGTATAGGGCGACGTGGGATGTGAGGCGTAAGGCGAGGGGGTCGAAGACGTTGAAAGAGCCGGAGTGGGCGTTGGAGTATGTGGAGAAGGGGGAGCGCGTGGTGTTGACGAAGAAGACGGAGGTGAAGAGCGCGATTGTAAAGGCGGTGGGGCTGGACTTTCAGCAGTTCACGATGACGACATTGTTGGCGCAGGGGAAGTTTACGGAGTTCTTGAAGAGTGAGGATGAGGAGAAGTCGAAGATAATGGAGAAGATATTGGGTACGGATATATACACGAAAGTGGGACAGAGGGTGCAGAAGGTGCAGAGCGAGAAGAAGGGGGCGATGGAGATGGTGAGGGGGAAGATGGGTGAGGTAAAGGTGATGACAGCGGAGGAGGAAGAGGCATTGCGGAGGGAGATTGAGGAGGGCGAGGCAGAGGTGAAGCGGCTGGAGGGGGAGAAGGAGGAAGAGGAGAAGAAGCGGCAGTGGATGAAGGCGATGGGGGAGAAAGAGGTGAAAGAGAGGGAGGCGAAGGGAAGGCTGGAAGAGGTGGAGAGGAAGTTGGAGGGGATGAAGGAGGAGAGAGGGGAAGTGAAGATGTGGGAGGATAGTGAGGATATGCGGAGGGTGATACGTGAGATGAAGGAGAAGGAGGGGGAGCTGGAGGCCAAGAAGGGCGAGAGGGACTGGTATAGGGAGCGATATGAGAGGGCGTGCGGGGAGATGAAGTATAAGGAGGGGGAGATGGGGAGGATGCGTGTGGAGCTGGGGAAGGTGGAGGAGATGTTGGGGAAACTTGAGCCATACGGGGAGATGTTGAGGGGGCGGAATGAGATATTGACGGGTATTGGGATTATAGAGAATGGGGAGAGGGCTATGGAGGAGAAGGGGAGAGATATAGAGAGGCTGCGGGGGGAGGAGAGCGTATTGGGGGAGAAATTGGCAGCGGGGGAGAAGCTGTTGGGAGAGAAGGAGGGGGAGTGCGTGAAATGGCGAGGGGAGTGTGAGGAGATTGGGAAGAGAGTGGAAGAGGAGGAGAAGAGGGGATATGGGGAAAAGGTCAGGGGATATAGGGAGGCGATAAGCGGGTTGGGAGACCTGAGGGTCGCGCTACGTGAGGCGGAGAGCAGGGGGAGGGAGTTGGATGGGGCGAAGAGGGATAAGGAGCGTTGGGAGAAAGAATTGCCCGAAATAGAGAAAGAGAAAGACGCGGCAGTGAGGGAGGAGCGAGAGGCGAAAGAGGAGCGAGACAATATGCGAGAGAAGGTGGGCAGCGCGAGAGACTTGATAAGCAGACTGAAAGAGGGGGAAAAGTGCCCGGTGTGCGGGGGCGTGTTCAGGCGAGGGGAGAGATGCGGGGATGGGTTTGACACATTGATAAAGGAGAGAGAAGAGACGTGGAGGGAGAAGAGCGGGAAGGCGAGAGAGAAGATGGAGGCGTATACATTAGCATTGGGAGCGAAGAAGAGTGCAGAGGAGACATTGCCGAGGGCAGAGGAGAACGAGAGGAAGGCGAGGGAGACGTATGAGAAGAAGCGGGAGGAAGTGGTGGAGATGGTGGGGAGATGCGGCATGAACGTGGGAGAGAGGGTGACAGAGGGGGAGATAGACGCGATGGAAGAAGAGATTAAGGAGAAAAAGGAGGAGATGGAAGAGAAAGAGAGAGGGCTGGAGAAGATGAAGAAAGAGTGGACGAAGGCGCAGGGGGAGAAGGATAAGGCAGAGGGGGAGAAGAGGGATGTGGAGAAGAAGGTAAACGAGATAAAGGGCGAGAGCGAGAAGAACAAGGCAGCGAGGAGCGAGGCGGAGAAGAGCAGGGAGAATTTGGCGAAGCAGAATGAGGAGAAGTGGGAGGAGATCAGGGGGAAGGTGACATACGAGGGTGGAGCGAAGAGAGAGGGGATTGGGGCATTGAGAGAGAGATTGAAGAGGGACGGGGCGGCATTGGAAGAAGGTGAGAATAAGAAGAGAGAGATGAGCTCGAAGATAAGCATGATGGAGAAAGAGATAGAGGAGGCAAAGGGGTGGAAGAGGGAGATGGAGGGGATGATGAGCAACAAATGGGGTGAAGAGGGGATAGAGGAGGTAAAGACGGAGGGGAGCGTATCGGCGACGTGGAGTGGGCTGAAGGAGAAATTTGGGAAATGGAAAGAGGGGATTATGGAGCTGAGGGAGGCGATGGAGCGACTTGGCGGGGAGAGGAAGGCATTGGAAGAAAAGGGGCAGGACGGGGAGAAGATAGAGGGACTTGTGGGGAAATATAGCAATGAGGAGATGCAAAGACTGCGCACGGAGGTGAAGGAAGTGGAGGATGAGAAGTTGAAGGAGGAGGAGAACGTGAGGAGGACACGCAAGGAGAGGGAGGACCAGGAGAAGACGCGACCAGCGATTGAGGAGGGGGAGAGCGTGGAGAGCCTGGAGAAGAAGGTGGGGGAGATGAATATCAGGATTAGGGAGAGGAACGTGAAATTGGGCGGGGACAGGGAGAAGAGGGATCAGAATGAGAGGTGGAAAGAGAAGTATGAGCAGTATAGGGGGGAGCTGGAGGCTGCGGAGCGGGAATACTTGAAATGGGATGAGCTGTATAAGTTTATGGGGGACGGGGATGGGGACAAATTCAGGAATATGGCGTTGCGGTTGTTGATGAAAGAGCTGTTGCACTATGCGAACGAGCATTTGCGGGTGTTGACGGGTGGGAGGTTCAAGTTGGAGTGCGCAAAGGGGGGACTGGGGATAGCGATACGGGACGCGATGAACTGTGACAAGCAGCAGACGGCGGCGAACTTGTCGGGTGGGGAGAGCTTTGTGGTATCGTTGTCGTTGGCGTTGGGGTTGTCGACTATGGCAGGGGGGAACAGGGCGGTGTCGGACATACTATTCATAGATGAGGGATTTGGGACGTTGGACGAGGAGTATTTGCGGAAGGTTGTGGAGGTGTTGGAGCGGCTTCATGAGACGGGGAAGAGGGTTGGGATAATAAGTCACGTGGAGGAGTTGCGGGAGCGTATACGGACGCAGGTGAGGGTGGAGCGCAGGAATGGAGGTGGTAGCCGGGTTGTGGTGAGCAGGTAGGTGGAGCGCGGGGGCGGGGGTGAGTGGGTGCCCCTATAATAAAATTTCGGAGATTGACGGGGGAAAAATTGTTGAATTATGAGGGACAAATTATCAGGGTGAGAAATTTTTTATGGGGGACAAATTATCAGGCATGGGGGACAAATTATCATTGGGAGGGAGGGAGGAGATTTTGGGGAGCATCGGGTTCAGTATTGTTTCAGTATATTGGGGTGGGGAGGGAGCAGTTTTATCAGTATATTGTCAGTATGTTGGAGTATTCTTGTAGAAGTTTTGGAGGATATTGGGAGGAATGGGTAGTGATGGGTGGGGAGGAGGAAATTGGTTATCTTTACGAGTGAAGAAAGGAGGCGCGAGGAGATGAAGATAAGCGAGTGGGGTCGGTGGGTGGTGGTGTGGGTGGTGATGATGGTGTGCGTGGAGGGTTGGGGACAGTTTTACAGTACTGGTCCTGACCCGTTGCGCACGCGTTGGGTGCGTTTGGAGGGGGATAATTGGCGTATAGACGTGGGTGAGGGGGTGCGGAGGTGGGGGTTGTTGGCGGACAGTGTGTTGCGGGAGGTTGCGCCGTTGATAGTGGGGGATTTTGACGGGGGTTTGAGGATGCGGCGCATTGACGTGGTGGTGCATGGCAGCGCGGCGTATTCTAATGGGCTTGTGTCGTGGGCGCCGAAGCGTTTGGAGGCGTATGGGTATGACACGGGCGGTGATGATTGTGTGCCGTGGGTGCGGCATTTGATGACGCATGAGTATAGGCATGTGGCGCAGACTCAGATGATGATAAGGGGTTTCTCGCGGTTTTTGTATGGGTTGTTTGGGGAGCAGTCGGTGGGTTTGATAGGTGGTTTGTTCGTGCCGCGGTGGTCGTTGGAGGGGGATGCGGTGTGGGCGGAGACGAGGTATACACGTGGGGGGAGGGGTCGTGAGAGCATGTTTGTGCAGCAGATGCGGGCGTTGGTTATGGACTCGGTGGTGCCGTCGTATTCTCAGGCGTATTTCGGGTCGTATGGGAGGAGGGTGCCGGACTATTATCATTTGGGTTATCTGATGGTGGGTGAGGTGTCGGACACGCTTGGTAACGGGTTGTGGGGAGAGGCGTTGGGGTGTGCGGGGAGGAGGCCGTTTACGATTGTGCCGTATGTTAGGGCGTTGCGCAAGCGTACGGGTTATAGGCCGATGGGGTTGTACAGGTGGGCTGTGGGGCGTGCGTCGAGGCGTTGGGGAGAGGAGATGCGGGAGCGTGTGGGGACTGGGGGCAGGGTGGTGTTGGAGACGCGTGGGGATTATGAGGAGTTGCTGCATACTCGGCCGTATAGGGGCGGGTATGTGCAGTATGTGTCGTCGCCGTCGGAGGTGGCGCATTTTGAGGTGCGAGACAGTGTGGGGAGGGAGTTGGGGCGTATTGTGCCGTCGGTGAGGAATGAGACGCATTATACGTTGCATGGGGATACGGTAGTGTGGAGCGAGAGGCGTCAGCATTGCCGTTGGAGTAACGCGTCGGAGAATTGCCTGATGATGGGTGATTTGAGGACGGGCAGGGTTAGGCGGTTGACGTGGGGAGAGAACTTTCATTCGCCAGCGTTGTCGGGTGATGGGAGTAGGATAGCGGCAGTGCGGTCGAATGAGGACTTATCGCATGAGGTTGTGGTTATGGGTTTGGGAGGTGGGGTGTCGCGGTCTGTGGCACGTTTGGCGGTGGGTATGGAGGTGCCGGAGGTGGTGTGGGTTGGGGACAGTGTGTTGGGGGTGGTGGTTGTGACGGATGGGGGTAAGGGTATAGCGGAGTTGGGGTTGGATGGGCGTGGGGAGTGGGTGGTAGGTCCGGGGTATAGGAATATACGTGACTTGGTGGTTGATGGGGGTGTGATGTATTTCGCGATGGATTCGGGGGGTTATTCGGATGTGTATTCGGTGGGTGTGGGAGGGGGTGTGGTTAGGCGTGAGGTGAGGGGTCGTCATGGGGTGCGTAGTCCGTGGGTGGTTGGTGGTGGGGAGTTGATGGTTAGTGAGTATGGCAGTGGGGGTTATCGGGTGGTTGTGGCGAGGGGTGAGGGGGTTGTGGTGGATAGTGTGGGTAGGGTTGGAGTGGGGGATTGGGGAGAGAGGGGGAGTGTTGGGGAGTGGGTTGGGGTGGGGTTTCCGAGGGTTCATTTGGTGCCGAATGTGCATAGTTGGGGGCCTGTGGTGGTTGATGGTGTGGAGCAGCGGGTATCGGCGGGGTTGTCGGTGTCGTCGCAGAATACACATGGGACGGTGTGGTTTCAGGGGTCGTATAATCCGTGGGCGGAGAATGAGGCGGAGCGGGTTAGTGTCGGGGCTACTTATAATTTCATGTATCCACGGTTGACGTTGTCGGGTCATTGGGGTCATAGCGATTATGATATGAGTTATTATAATTCGGAGAGGGGTAGCAGGACGTTGGTGAAGGGTAGGTCGCGGCATTCGGATGTGTCGGTCATGGCGTCTGTGCCGTTGACGTTTAACAGTGGTGGGTATTTGCGGGCGTTGACTGGGGCGGTGTCGGTGCGTCGTCAGAGGTCGACCGGGGTGAGTCGGTATACGGTGCGTATGGGGTCGGATAGTGTGGGTGTGTATCGGATGCCAGGGTCGCGGTATACGTGTGGTACGGTGTCGTTGTCGGGGCATATATTGCGTAGGATGTCGGAAAGGGATGTTGGGTATAGGGGTGGGGTGTCGGTTAGTTTGGCGTATGATGCGGCGCCGTGGGGTAATGACTATGGGTATTTGTTGTATGGTCGTGTGAATGTGTATTTGCCGTCGGTGTTCAGGTATCATCAGGTGGCGTTGTCGTTGGCTGGTGAGCATAGGATACCTGGTTCGAGGGTGTCGACTGGTGTTGAGGGAGAGAGTTATGAGCGGTCGGTGTCGTCGCGGGTAGCTACGCCGTATCATGTTGGTGGGGAGTATGCTATTAATTCGGTGTATGTTAGGGGGGCATATTGTATGCCGTTGGTTAGTCCGGATTGGGAGTTGGGTCCGGTGTTGTATGTTAAGCGGTTGAATCTTCGGTTGGTTAGTGAGCATTTGTTTACGCCGCGTCATTTGTTTTCGCACTCGTTAGAGTTGTGGGCGGAGACACGTCCGTTGTTGTTGCCATATCCGTTTAGTATTGGGGGGAGGTTGACGTATGTGCCACATGAGGGAAGAGTGGCGGGAGGGGTGATAGTTGGGATAGAGATTGGGTGAGGGGGAGCGTTAGGGGGAAGCTTTACAGCTGACCGTAGCCCCGCAGCATCCCTAAACGCCGAAGGCGTCCAATCCCCCAGTTATAGCGATGCCCGCATCGTCTCAACGCCGTAAGTTATGGCGACTGTGGTCACGCGGTGTGGCGGGAAAAAGTTGAGCCCCGGGGCGCTTGTGGCGTCCCGGGGCTCGTTCAAGTGGCGGCTTCCTACTCTCCCACGCTGCTGGCGCAGTACCATCGGCGCTGGCGGGCTTAACTTCTCTGTTCGGGATGGGAAGAGGTGGGGCCCCGCCGCCATAGCCGCCTGATTATTCTTGCCCCCTTCTTTCA
>CAZPPW010000022.1:11320-25014 GCA_964588595.1 uncultured Marinilabiliaceae bacterium | reverse complement strand
TGTTTCGTCTTTAGTTTGGGATTATTGGAGGCCTCGTTGTTGGCGGTAGGAGGAGGGGGAGAGGTGGAGGATTTCGGAGAAGTCGTAGGCGAAGTCGTCGTAGGAGTGGTAGGCGCAGGCGCGTGCGACGTCGTGGACGGAGAGCATGGTGTTGTCGATGAGTTGTCGGGCTTTCATGATGCGGAGTGACTTTATGTAGTCTTCGGCGGTGCGAGCGGAGACGTTCATTAGTCGGTTGCGCATTTTGTCTTCGGGGAGGCGCATGCCGTAGGCGACGGATTCGACTGAGACGTCGCCGTTTTTCATGGCTCGTCGGACTTCGCGGGCGAGTCGGGCGAGGAATCGTTGGTCGGACTCGGTGAGAGCGTCGTTGTTGTTGCGGAGGAGAGGGATGTGTCGTTGGATGAGGATGAGGAGGCGTCGGATGGAGTGTCGGATGCCGGCTTTGCGTCGTCGTTTGCGGAAGACGTGGACGGTGGTGATGATGACGAGGGTGAGGACGGCGGCCATGGCGATCCATAGTCCGATGCGGAGGGCTTTGTGGGTGTTGATTAGTCGGCTGCGTCCGTCGAGGGAGGGGATGGGTGCGCAGTGGATGTTGTGTTTGGTGATGTTGTCGTTGTAGGTTTTGGCTTGGTTGTCGTAGCGTGTTTGGATGTTGTCGCGTTTGGAGGAGTTGGTGGGGGGCGTGGCACGGTATTCCCATTCGAGGGCTTGGCAGACGTTGGGGGTGTCGTCGTGCCGGGTGAATATGGAGGCGGCTTCGTCGAAGCATGTGGCGGCGAGGTCGCGAGAGTCTTCTTCCATGTGTATTTTGCCGAGGAGGAGGTAGGAGAGGCCGAGTTGGTAGCTGTTGCCTTCGGACTGGAAGATTTTTATGGCTGAGGAGATGCATTCTTTGGCGCGTGCGAGGCGTCCGATTTTGAGCAGGACGCGGCTTTTACGTCCGAGGAGTGGGCCTATGGCTTTGTGGACGTTGTTGGACTCGGCTTCGAGGAGGCCGTCGTCGGCGTAGCTGACAGCGACGGCGTAGCGTCCGAGGGAGCAGTAGACCATGCTGGCTATGCCGAAGAGTCGGCAGCGTTGCAGGGGTTGCATGGAGTGGTGCTCGTGGGCGAGTGCTTTTGCCATGTAGGATTCGGCTGTGGGGAGGTCGCCCATTTTCATTGACACGTAGGCGACGGAGCTTAGAGCGGAGCATAGTAGGCTGCTGTCGGCCACTTGTTGGGCGAGGGAGACGGATTGGAGTGCTACTTGGCGGGCGTCGTTCCATTCGCGGCGCATGCTATGTGCCATGCATTGGAGTGCGAGGCATGAGGCTTCGGCGAGGCGGTCGTCGCTGGCGTGGAGTATGGGGAGTGCGCGGTCGCAGTATTTTATGGCTTCGCCTGCGTCGCGGACATTGAGGATGCTCTCGGCGGCCCAGAACCACACGCGGCCACGCAGCTCATAGTCGCCGAGTTCGCCGGCGAAGATCATCTGGCTGCTTGTGACCTTCTCGGGGTTGACGTTGAGGGAGTCGGTGGTGGGCTGGGCATGGGCGGGCATGAGGCAGAGGGTCGCGATGGCGGCCGTGAGGAGAGCCTGTGTCAGTGCCCGAGAGGTCATGGTGGGGTGGGGGATTGGTTAAAATTCGCTTGAGAAGTGGAAGCGGATGTTCTTGAAGTCTTGCTGCGCCATTTGGAGCATGAAGTTGCTTTCGGCGAGGAAGACGTCGCGTCCGTCCTTATCTTTGGCGAGGTATTGTACTTTGCGTTTTTTGAACTCTTGTAGTTGTGCGTCGTCGTCGCTTTCGATCCAGCATGCTTTGTAGAGGGAGAGGCCTTCGTAGCGGCATTTGGCGCCATATTCGTGGAGGAGTCGGTATTCTATGACCTCGAATTGGAGGGCGCCGACTGTGCCGATAATCTTGCGGCCGTTGAATTGGTGGGTGAAGAGTTGCGCGACGCCTTCGTCCATGAGTTGGTCTATGCCCTTGGCGAGTTGCTTGGCCTTCATGGGGTCGGCGTTGTCGATGTAGCGGAATAGTTCGGGGGAGAAGCTTGGTAGGCCGCGGAAGTGTACGGGTTCGCCCTCGCATACGGAGTCGCCGATTTTGAAGTTGCCGGTGTCGGGGAGGCCTACGATGTCGCCTGGGTAGGCTTCGTCGATGATGCTTTTCTTGTCGGCCATGAAGGCTGTGGGGCTGGAGAATTTGAGTTCTTTGGCGAGCCGGACGTGCTTGTAGGGCTTGTTGCGTTCAAATTTGCCGCTGCATACCTTACAGAAGGCGATACGGTTGCGGTGGTTGGGGTCCATGTTGGCGTGGATCTTGAATATGAAGCCCGAGAATTTTTTCTCTTGTGGGAGGACGTCACGTTCCTCGGCGTGGCTTGGCTGGGGTGGGGGGGCGATTTGGAGGAAACAGTGTAGGAGTTCGCGTACGCCGAAGTTGTTGAGCGCGGAGCCGAAGAATACGGGGGCGATGTCGCCGGAGCGGTATGTGTCGACGTTGAATTCGGGGTATACGCCCTCGACGGTCTCGAGTTCCTCGCGTAGAGATGCGGCGGCTCGGTTGCCGATGTGGGAGTCGAGGTTGTCGCTATCGATGGGGACGCTTACGCCCTCTTGGACGGTTTGTTTGCTGGGTTCGTAGAGGTAGAGGTTTTTCTCGAAGATGTTGTAGACGCCTTTGAAGATGTCGCCAGAGCCGATGGGCCAGCTAAGGGGTCGCACGCCTATATGGAGTTCGTTTTCGATCTCGTCGAGGAGGTCGAAGGGGTCGTTGGCGGGGCGGTCCATCTTGTTGATGAATACGATGACTGGGGTTTTGCGCATGCGGCACACCTGCATTAGTTTGCGGGTTTGTGTCTCTACGCCTTTGGCTGCGTCGATGACGATTATGACGGAGTCGACGGCAGTGAGTGTTCGGAAGGTGTCTTCGGCGAAGTCTTGGTGGCCTGGGGTGTCGAGGATGTTGACTTTGTAGCCGTTGTATTCAAAGCCCATGACAGATGTGGCGACGGAGATGCCTCTTTGCTTCTCGATCTCCATGAAGTCGGATGTGGCTGTTTTCTTTATTTTGTTGCTTTTGACGGCTCCTGCGACGTGGATAGCTCCGCCGAAGAGGAGTAGTTTCTCGGTCAGGGTTGTTTTGCCGGCATCGGGGTGGCTGATTATGGCGAAGGTGCGACGTCGTGCTATCTCTTGTTCGAATTCCATTACTGGATGGTGGTCTTAATATGTTGGTTATGAGAAAGTTGTGGGTTTAGATGGCGGAGGCTATTGTGTCGCGTAGCTTGTTGATCAGCTCGTCACGTTGGCCTTCGTAGTCGGCAGGGGAGATTGGGGGGTGTATGGTGAGGGTGGCGCGTCCGGGGCGTAGTGAGGCTATGCCGGATTGCATGACTTTGTAGGTGTCTTTTATGGAGACGGGGAGTATGGGTAGTCCGAGTTCGAAGGCCATTTTGAAGGCGCCGTGTTTGAATTGGTTCATGTCGCGTTGCCCGCTGCGGTGTCCTTCGGGGAATATTACGACGGATGTGCCGTCGCGGAGTATTTCTTTGGCTTTCTGGATGCTGCGCCATGCGCCTCGTGCGGAGGAGCGGTCGAGGAATATGTGGCCGCATTTTTCGCAGGCGAAGCCGATTATGGGGGCGTTGCGTAGTTCTTTTTTCATGATCCATCGGAAGTCGATGGGCAGGCTGCCGTAGATCATGATGATGTCGTAGGCGCTTTGGTGGTTGGCTATTATGACGTAGGATTGTCGTTTGTCGATGTTGTTTTTGCCACGGACTTTTACGGGCATGGGAGTTATCCATTGCATGACTTTGGCCCATGCGCTGGCGGATTTGCCAGCCCATCGTCCTGAGATGTAGCTGAAGATCCAGGTCCAGATGGTGAAGAAGAGGGAGTCCACTATGAATAGTGGAATGAGGATGAGGTATTTGTATGGCTGGTAGAGCCAGAGGGCGAGTTTGGATAGGGACATGATGGTTGGTTGTAGGCGAGGGTAGAGTTTTATGCAAAAGTATACATATTATATGGGAATTGGGTGGAAAAGGGGTGTAAAACTGGTGGACTGTGGAGCGGGGAGGGAATTTGGATTGGAGTTTTTCGTGGATTTGGTGGATGGTGGAGGGGTGGGAAGGGGGTGGTGAGAGGGTGTTTTGGACGATTGTGGGACGATATTGCTATTATGGAGGGTGCATGTTTGTCAGGATTCTTTCAGTATAGTTTCAGTATTGTGGAGCAGTTTTGTCAGTATATCGTCAGTATCTTGGTGCGTGGAGGTAGGGTGTGGGCAGGGTGAGGGTGGGTTTTGGAGATATTCGTGGGTGGTGAGTGGTGAGGTGTGGGCGGGGTGTCGTTTGTTGAAGATATGGTGGTGTTTGGGGTGCGTGGTGGTGCGTATGTTGATTTTGTGGGATGGGTGTGTGCCTATGTTGTGGGATTTGGCTAATTTTGGGATGCCGTCGGGAGTAGAGGGACAGCGCTTCTGGCGGCATGGAACGATAAAATAAAGACTAAGATATACTCACGACACCAAAATGGAAGCGATAGACATTAAGGAGCTTAACGAGCGGATAAAGAATGAGAGCTCGTTTGTGGACCTTATCTCGATGGAGATGAACAAGGTCATCGTTGGTCAGAAGCATCTTGTGGAGAGCCTCATGATAGGTCTTCTGTCGGATGGACATATATTGTTGGAGGGTGTGCCGGGTTTGGCAAAGACCCTTGCGATAAACACGTTGGCGAAGATTGTTGATGCGGGGTTCGCCAGGATACAGTTCACGCCAGACTTGTTGCCGGCTGATATATTGGGTACGCTGATATATAGCCAGAAGTCGGAGGAGTTTCAGGTGAAGAAGGGGCCTATCTTCTCGAACTTCATCCTTGCGGATGAGATTAACCGTGCTCCGGCGAAGGTGCAGTCGGCGTTGCTTGAGGCGATGCAGGAGCGTCAGGTTACGATAGGTGACCAGACGTATCCGATGGCAAAGCCGTTCCTTGTGATGGCGACCCAGAATCCTGTGGAGCAGGAGGGTACGTATCCGTTGCCAGAGGCGCAGGTGGATCGTTTCATGCTTAAGGTAGTGATAGACTATCCTAAGAAGGAGGAGGAGCAGTTGATCATCCGGAGCAACTTGGCTAAGAGTTTCCCGCAGCCAAACACTATCTTGAAGCCTGAGGACATATTGCGGGCACGTGACGTGGTGAAGGACGTGTATATGGACGAGAAGATCGAGAAGTATATCGTTGACATTGTGTTTGCCACGCGTTATCCTGACCAGTATGGTTTGGAGCAGTTCAAGGACATGATCTCGTTTGGCGCGTCGCCTCGTGCGTCGATTAGCCTGTCTAAGGCAAGCAAGGCGTATGCGTTCATCAAGCGTAGGGGATATGTGATACCTGAGGATGTGCGTGCTGTGTGTCATGATGTGTTGCGGCATCGTATAGGTTTGAGCTATGAGGCTGAGGCGAACAATGTGACGAGTGAGGAGATAATCTCTGAGATACTGAATAAGGTTGAGGTGCCTTAGTGGAGGCAGTAACGTCGTCTTGTTATGGATCAGGGCAATATGGACAGCACGGAGCTGCTTAGGCGTGTGCGCCAGATTGAGATTAAGACGCGAGGGTTGTCGAACCACATCTTCGCGGGCGAGTATCATTCGGCGTTCAAGGGTCGCGGCATGGCGTTCAGTGAGGTGCGAGAGTACCAGTATGGTGACGACGTGCGGAATATAGACTGGAATGTCACGGCTCGTATGAACAAGCCGTATATCAAGGTATTCGAGGAGGAGCGCGAGAACACTGTGGTGCTACTCATAGACGTGTCGGGTTCGAGGGAGTTTGGCACGCGGATGCGTTTCAAGAAGAACTTGATAACGGAGATGGCGGCTACGTTGGCGTTCTCGACTATACAGAACAACGACAAGATAGGTGTGATCTTCTTCAGTGACAAGGTGGAGAATTTCATCCCGCCTAAGAAAGGCAAGAAGCACGTGTTGCACATCATACGGGAGTTGTTGACCTTTCAGCCGCAGAACAGGGGTACTGACGTTGGTGAGGCGTTGAGGTATATGACAGGCGCGATACGTAAGCGTTGCACGGCGTTTCTTATATCGGACTTTCTTGACGCGAGGGACTATGAGTTGCCGTTGCGTATAGCGGGGCATAAGCATGACCTTATAGCGTTGCGCATAGCGGACAGGCGTGAGACGGAGTTGCCTGATGTCGGGTTGATGCTCCTTGCCGATGCGGAGACTGGACGTCAGATGTGGGTAGACACGTCGGACGAGGGCACGCGCAAGGCATACGCCATGAACGCCATGAGGCGTGAGAAGGAGGCGGATGCGGTATTCAAGCGTTGCGCCATTGACAATGTCAGTGTCTTCACCGACGATGATTACGTCAAGAGCCTTATGGGTTTGTTTCGTAAGCGCGGGTAGGTGCGCATAGGCACTACTGCACAACATCATCATAGAGCAATGAGATTAGTAAAGCATATACTCCCGATAGTAGTGGCGTTGTCGGTGTCGGCGGAGGCCATGGCTCAGCAGCCAGTGGTACGTGCCGAGCTTGACTCTGTCACCATACTTGTAGGTGGTCAGGTGGGTCTTAATGTGTCGATACAGGTGCCGAATAGCCTTGACTGCCATGTCATAGCGTTGCCCGACACGTTGACCAAGTCGGTCGAGGTGGTGTCGACGGTCAGAGCGGACACGCTTGAGGAGGGTGACTTGCGTGAGTACAGTATGCGGTATCTGGTGACGTCGTTTGACACGGGGTTGCAATATGTGCCGCCTATACCGGTGGTAATAATGCCCGATAGCAGTACGGTATCTACGCCGGAGTTCGCCTTGTCTGTCATCAATCCGTTTCAGAAGATTGAGGTTGATGAGCAGAGTGGTATAGCGAGGATATTCGACATTAATGCGGCGGTTGACGCTCCGTTCGTGTGGCGTGAGCTGTTGTATTACTGGCCGTGGGTGGTGGTAGTGGTCGTGCTTGTGGGGTTGTTCTTCCTGGTACGATGGTTGAGGGGTAGGTATTGTCGTCCGCATGACGGTGGTGGGGCGGTTAGTGTCAAGGTTGAGCCTTGTGAGGTTGTGGCACTACGTGACCTTGAGCGTATACGTCAGGAGAAGCTGTGGTTGCATAACCGGGTCAAGGAGTTCTATTCTGACTTGACCGACACGTTGCGCAAGTATGTGGCGTCGCGGTTTGGCGTTCAGGCGTTGGAGAGCACGTCGGCGCAGCTTGTGGAGTCGCTTACGCCGTATCTGAAGGAGTCGCCTAAAGAGCAGGCGCGTATATCGCAGATACTTGAGCAGGCAGACTTCGCCAAGTTCGCCAAGATGGAGCCATCGCCCGACGATAACGCTCATGCGGTGGCGGACGCCATAGAGTTCGTCAACGCCACGACCCAAGCACCAGTGAGCCTCAAACCTGACACATCGGTCGAACTAACGACAACCAAAGAAGCGTAAACTTATCATGTTCAGCGATATAACGTTTCAGCATCCGTGGCTATTCCTTCTGTTGATAGTCATACCCTTGTACGTGGCATGGTACATCTGGCGACGCAGGACGAGTCATGCCACGGTGCAGATATCCACACTTCAGACGCTTGATGGCACACGTGCCACGTGGCGTGTCTACTTGCGTCATCTGCCCCTTGTCTTGCGACTTATGGCTATAGCCCTTGCCGTGGTGGTATTGGCTCGTCCGCAGTCGACATCGAGCCATAGTGACAGTAACACTGAGGGTATAGATATTGTCCTTTCGCTCGATATATCTGGCTCTATGCGTGCCGTAGACTTCAAGCCTAATCGTCTTGAGGCTGCTAAGAGCGTGGCCACTAAGTTTGTCAGTGGGCGACCTGATGATAACATAGGACTTGTGGTATTCGCTGGTGAGAGTTTCACGCAATGTCCACTCACCACCGACCATGCCGTGCTTATCAACTTGTTCCAAGACGTTCGTACGGGCATGCTTGAAGACGGTACCGCCATAGGTATGGGACTTGCCACAGCAGTGAGCCGTATCAAGGAGAGCAAGGCCAAGAGCAAGGTCATAATACTACTGACCGACGGCATGAACAACTGTGGCGCAATAGCCCCCGAGAAAGCCGCCGAACTTGCCCAAACCTTCGGCATACGCGTCTACACCATAGGTGTGGGTACGATGGGTACAGCCCAAGTGCCAGTGCAAACAGCCTTCGGTACGCAGATGCAGGATATGGAAGTCAAGATAGACGAACCCCTCCTCCAGAACATTGCGAAGATGACGGGAGGACAATACTTCCGTGCCACCGACAACAAGAGCCTCGAGTCCATCTATTCTGAGATAGACAAGCTCGAGAAGACCATACTCGAGGTGCGCCACTATACCCAGCATACCGACGAGTACTTCCCCTTCGCCCTTGCTGCACTCGTACTGCTGATACTCGAGGTCGTGCTCCGCAACACTCTCCTGCGCACAATACCCTAAGGATCATCTCCCCTAATCTCTAATCCGAAAGACAATGGACTCTTTTAGGTTCGCACATCCTGAGGCGCTCTACCTCCTCATACTGGTGCCTCTTGTAGTGCTGCTCTTTTTCATATTCAACCGTCGACGTGCCAAGGCTCTTGACACTTTCGGCGAGAATGCCCTCGTCAGTCACCTTATGCCCGACTTCTCACGTCGTCGTATGCGTGTCAAGGCGTGGCTCTTCGTCATTGCGTTGGCGTTGCAAGTTATCGTAGTGGCAGGTCCACAGTTCGGCTCTAAGTTCCAGTCCGTCAAACGTCAGGGCATAGAGGTTATGGTGGCGCTCGATGTGTCCAACTCCATGAATGCCCAGGATGTCTCACCCTCACGTCTCGAGGTAGCCAAGATGGCCGTCTCACGTCTCGTAGACAAACTCTCGGACGACCGTGTAGGGCTTGTCGTATTCGCCGGCAACGCCTACGTTCAGATGCCCATGACGTCCGACTTCTCCTCCGTTAAGATGTTCATGCAATCCGTCTCCACGGGAATGGTACAGACACAGGGCACCGCCATAGGACAGGCCATAAACCTATGTGTCAACTCATTCTCGCAGAAGAGTGACATCAGCCGTGCCATAATCGTCATAACCGACGGCGAGAACCACGAGGATGATGCCGTGGCAGCCGCATCAAACGCCACACAACAAGGCATCAAGGTATACACCGTAGGCATGGGCACATCCAAAGGCGCACCAATACCCACCGTGGCAGGCGCCAACAACAACTTCATCAAGGACAAGGAGGGCAACGTGGTCATCTCCAAGATAGACGAGGCCTCACTTGCCAAGGTGGCACAAGCCGGCACCGGCGCATACATACCCGCCAACAATATCCGCAACGGCATAAACACCCTCGTCGACGAACTTAGCGGACTCGACAAGGCTGAACTCGAGGCACGTGTATACTCCGAGTACGAAGACCGCGCCATATACGTCCAATTCGTAGTGTTCCTCCTCCTCATACTCGACCTGCTCATCCTCTCACGCAAGAACCCACGTCTCGCAGCCTTCGACATATTCTCCCGCAAGAAGACCGCCAAGGACTTGTTCCTACCCATCAACGAGGTCAAACCCCAATTCTGACCAACCATGAAGCACATATTCCTTACCCTCGTCATAACTCTCTTACTGCTGCCACTCTCCGTCAACGCCCAACGTGAGCGGAAACACATACGCGACAGCTACAAGATGTACAACGACTCCAACTACGCAGGTGCACAAGAGGCAAGCGTAAAAGCCATGGCCGAAGCCCCAAACTCCTACGAAGCCAACTTCAACTACGCCGACGCGCTATTCAAACAGCAGAAAGTAGACGAGGCCCTCGAACAATACGAGAAACTCGCCGCCAACGAGCAAGATAAGTCCCGCCTAAGCGAACTATACCACAACATCGGCAACTGCCACTACGTCAAGAAGGAGTTCGACAAGAGCATCGACGCCTACAAGAAGTCCCTACGCTCCAACCCCAACAACAACGCCACACGCTACAACCTCGTAGCCGCACAAAAGATGCGCGACAAGAAGGACGACAACCAGGACAACCAAAACAAACAACAGCAACAAGACCAGCAACAGCAACAACAGCAGCAACAACAAGACCAACAACAGCAACAAGACCAGCAACAACAACAGCAGCAACAACAACAGCAACAGCAAATGGACCGCGAGGAAGCACAACGCCTACTCGATGCCGTCCAGCAAGACGAGAATGAGCTACAAGAGAAACGCAAGCAACTCAAAGAAGCTCAACCTCGTCGCATAGAGAAAAACTGGTAGTCCCCCAATCCCCCCAACTTGCCCACTTTGGTCTGAATGTATTACATTTGCAGAATGGAAAACAGTATCTCTTCAAGGGCTATAAGGAGGTTCCTCGCGCTCGTCGCTATCCTCGCGGTATCCCTTTCCACCCTCGCCGACGAGCTTAGAGTCGATGTCAGCGCTCCCTCACAAGTAGCAGTAGGCCGCAACTTCCAAATAGCATACGTCGTAAATGACGACGCCACGGGTTGCAACATGCCCGAGGTGGACGGCCTGACTGTACTCATGGGCCCCTCATCTTCCCGCTCCTCAAGTTACTCCATCATCAATGGCAAGATGGAGTCATCCAAACAGACCACTTTCACTTACATCGTCAAAATAACCAAAGCCGGCACAATAACCATACCCGCCGCCAAGGTGAACGCCGCAGGTAAGTCCCTCGAAGCCAAATCCTTCTCCATTACTGCCGTCGACGCCCCCAACACTCCCTCACAAAACCCCACATCCAACAACCAATCCATCAAGAACAACAACGAGGACCTCTTCCTCCGACAGTCACTCACGCGCTCCACAATCTACGAAGGCGAGGCCACACAACTCGTCACCAAAGTCTACACCCGCCTCAACCTTAGCAGCATATCCGACGTCACATATCCCAAACTATCCGAATTCATAGTATCCGACCTATCCAACGGTAACGTCTCCTTCACCACCGAATACGTCAACGGCCGTGAATACCAAGTAGGCGAGATAAGCCGCAAAGTCCTCATCCCCCAAAAAGCAGGCAAGATAGTTATCGACCCCTGCGACGTCGAGTTCGTAGTCAAACGCCGTGTACGCGGCGGCGGAGGCTTCTTCGACGATTTCTTCGACAACGTGCAAGTCTCCAAACAGTCCGTCCGAGCCCCCCAGATAACCATCAACGTCAAACCCCTACCCGACGGCAAACCCGCAGGATTCAGCGGCGGAGTAGGGCAGTTCAAGTTCAATGTCGACGTCTCTCCCCTCAAAACCTCCGTCGACAACAGCGTCCAAGTACGCGTGTCCGTCGAAGGCTCTGGCAACCTTAAACTCCTAAGCCTGCCCAAACCTCAATTCCACCAAGACTTCGACACCTTCGACCCTACCTCCAAGAACAACATATCCGAAAACGCTAACGGCTTCAGCGGCAAACGTACCGACGAGTACCTAATCATACCCCGTCGCGACGGCTCGTTCACCATACCACAACTCCAATTCTCCTACTTCGACCCACAACAAGGCAAGTACGTCAAACTCACCCAAGGCCCCTTCACCATCGACGTCGAAAAGGCCGAAGGCGCACAAGCCTCCCAAGGCAACTCCATCTCCTTCAACGGCTCAGGCCCCGAGAAGGTCACCTACACCGGCTCCGACCTCCGCTACCTCCACCAGACATCCAACCTCTCCCCACGCAACGACTTCTTCGTGCTCTCCCCACTATTCTTCACACTCCTCGCCCTACCACTCCTGACACTGATAGTCCTATTCTTCATATTCCGACAGAAAGCCTACGACAACGCCAACGTCAGCCTCGTCAAGAGCCGCAAAGCCAACAAGCAAGCCCGACGCCGACTAAAGCAAGCCGCCAAGTTCATCAAGGAGAATAAGCGAGAAGCCTTCTTCGACGAGGTCATGAGAGCCCTCTGGGGCTACCTCAGCGACAAACTCACACTCTCCCTTAGCGAACTCACCAAGGACAATGCTCGCGACAAGATGCAAGAACACGGCGTATCACAAGAAGCAGCCGATAGTTTCATGTCCCTACTCGACGAGTGCGAATACGCACGCTACGCCCCAGCCAACGTGTCCGCCACTATGGACGACGTCTACCAACGTGCCGCCCAGGTCATAGAGAAGATCGAAGCCAAAAAGTAACAACCACAAATGAAAAAACTAATCATATCCTCCCTCCTCGCGCTACTCTCCCTATCCCTCGCCTGCGCAACACCCACAACCTCCCACGCCGACTCCCTCGCCCGCGACGGCAAATTCCCCGAAGCCACCGACGCATACGAGGCCATACTCGCCAGCGGCAACGAATCCGCCGACCTCTACTATAATCTCGGCTACTCCTATTTCAAGCAAGGCATGCTCGCCAAGGCTATTATCAACTTCGAACGCTCTCGACGACTCAACCCCTCCGACCCCGACGTCATAGAGAACCTCTCCCAAGCCTACGCCCTCACCGATAAGCTCCAAGTGCTTGAACCTATGCTCATCACACGCCTATGGAACGCCTTCCGCGACTCCCTAAGCTCCAACGGCTGGGCTGTCGCCTTCGTCATCCTCTTCGCACTCACACTCACCGGCATCGGCCTGTTCCTATTCATGGACTCCGTCGCGCTGCGCAAAACAGGCTTCTTCTCCGCCACAATCCTCGCCCTCCTCGCCATCGTCGCTCTCTCCATATCCCTCAACAAACGCTCCGAAATCCTCAATAGTGACGACGCCATAATCATGGTCTCCTCCGCCACTCTCGCCACCTCCCCCGACAAAAACGCCACCGAGATGGCAGTCCTCCACGAGGGTACGCCCGTCCATATCATCGACTATCTCGGAGATTGGGCCGAAGTCCGTCTCAAAGACGGCAACGTCGGCTGGCTCCTCCTCTCCAACATCGAGAAGATATAAAACCCCAATATTTCCCAGTGCTGACACGCATCCTCCCCACCTCCTTTAACATATCCCCGATTTTCTCCAATCCACCCTTCGCATAACGCCAAAACATTTCTCCAAATTCCCCAAACCATCCTCCCCACACCCCCCCACACAACTCCCCCAACCCTTCCCACGCGCCCCCTCCAATATAACATCCCATACCCCTCCAGTTAACATCCCATACCCCCAACCCTCCCCACACCATACCTTATTATATACCTCACCCTCCCACCCGCATCCCCCGATTCCCCACAACCCCTCAAAACCGCCTTCAGCCCACCAGGTAGTATAGAGATACCCACCCGCCCCAAAACTCCTCACCACGCCCCCGCCACGCCCCAAAACACCCCATCCCGTCTCCCGACCCTAACCCCACACCCCGCCAAAACCCTCCAACCCGCCTCATCGTCACACCCCGACACCCACCCCCACACCTCCCACATCCCCCACAATGCCCCGCTGAGTATACTTGCATCCTCCCAACATCCTCCCGGCATGCTCCACCGATGCATAAATGATGCATCACAGATGCTCCGCGACTCATTTCCATTTTCTCGTCAAGCTCCAAACGCTTGCTTATTCCCTAAATCCATTTATTTATCCGCATCTTATAATCACCACAACTAAACTATTTTTAACCACCCCTTAAATTGGTCTTTTCCACCACTTTTCACTGCCACGTCTAACCCCCTTAACCCACTGTCTCCCTCCCCAATGTAGAGACGTCCGCCCGCGGCGTCTC